>CALWMT010000262.1 GCA_944382045.1 uncultured Enterocloster sp.
TAGGGGCCTTTGACGTGAAGACGGGAAAGCCTGTAAAGCCAAAGGAGTATCCCACGTACACGGATGTATTTTCACGGAAAATATGCCAGCTGGGAGAGCAGTATGAGAATCTGGTAACGGTCACAGCTGCCATGCCGGACGGCACAGGCCTGTCCGCTTTTCAGAAAAGGTTTCCCAGACGCTTCTTTGACGTGGGCATCGCGGAGGCCCATGCGGTCACTTCCGCCGCGGGCATGGCGATGGCGGGCTTAAAGCCTGTAGTGGCTGTGTACTCCTCCTTCCTCCAGCGGGGCTATGATCAGATTCTTCACGATGTCTGCATTCAAAATCTGCCCGTGGTCTTTGCTGTGGACCGGGCTGGGCTTGTGGGAAGCGACGGAGAGACCCATCAGGGAATTTTTGATTACTCGTATCTGACCTCCATTCCCAACATGAGCGTGATGGCGCCCAAGAATCTGTGGGAGCTTCGCGCTATGCTGGATTTTGCCATGGAATACGACAGGCCTCTGGCAATCCGCTATCCCAGGGGGACCGCCTACCGGGGGCTTAAGGAATTTTCCCAGCCCATTGTCTACGGAAGGGGAGAGATGATTTACGAGGAATCAGACATTGCCCTTCTTGCGGTGGGAAGCATGGTGAGCACAGGGGAGCACGTGCGGGAGAAGCTGAAGGCAGAGGGCTTTGCCTGCAGCCTGGCAAACGGACGGTTTGTAAAGCCCTTTGACGAGGAGCTGGTGGACCGTCTGGCAAGGAGGCACAGCCTGCTTGTGACCATGGAGGAGAATGTGCTCCAGGGAGGATACGGGCTGGCGGTGACGGCGTATGTCCACGCGCATTATCCTGAAGTCCGGGTGCTCAACATTGCGCTTCCGGATGCTTATGTGGAGCATGGGAATGTATCGGTCCTTCGGGAAGGACTTAAAATTGACAGTGATTCCATTATTCGAACCATGAAAGAGGGAGGTTGGATCAAAGGATGAAGGAGCGCCTGGATGTGCTTTTGGTGAAGCGGAGCCTGGCAGCCTCCCGGGAGAAGGCGAAGGCACTGATCATGGCCGGCGTGGTCTATGTGAACGGCCAGAAGGAGGACAAGGCGGGGACGGTTTTTGAGGAGACAGCGCCCATCGAGGTGAGGGGGAATACCCTTCCCTATGTGAGCCGGGGCGGACTGAAGCTGGAGAAGGCCATGACGCATTTTGGATTGGAGCTGCAGGGGAAGATCTGCATGGATGTGGGGGCGTCCACCGGCGGATTTACGGACTGCATGCTGCAGAATGGGGCGGTGAAGGTCTATGCGGTGGATGTGGGCCACGGACAGCTGGACTGGAAGCTCCGCCAGGACGAGCGGGTGGTCTGCATGGAGCGGACAAACATCCGCTATGTGACACCGGCGGATATCGGGGAGCCGCCGGCCTTTGTGAGCATCGATGTGTCCTTCATCTCCCTGACAAAGGTGCTGGGGCCGGTTCGGGAGCTCATGGCGCCGGAGGGGGAGCTTGTATGCCTGATCAAGCCCCAGTTTGAGGCGGGCAGAGAGAAGGTTGGGAAGAAAGGCGTTGTCCGGGATAAGGCCGTACACCTGGAGGTTATTGAGCGGGTGATGGAATATGCCTTGTCGCTGGGATTTGAGATACTGCATCTGGAGTATTCCCCTATCAAGGGGCCAGAGGGAAATATTGAATATCTGCTGCACCTGAAGAAGGGGCAGGAGGGGACAGAAGCCGAAGCGCTGCCGGAGGAGTACGCATATCAGGCCAGAGAGCGGGTGGAGCAGGCGCATGCGGCATTGGACTGAGTGAAGGATGAAATACTTTTATATCATTGCAAATTACAATAAGGAATATGCCAGGGAGGCCGAGCGGGAGATCACAGAGTATCTGCAGAAAAGAGGAGCTGTCTGCACGGTTCAGGGCCTTGTGCCAGAGGACACGCAGTGCGTGATCACGATCGGCGGGGATGGAACTTTGATTCAGGCGGCCAGAGACCTGGCGGGGCGGGGGCTTCCCCTGCTGGGAGTGAACAGAGGCCATCTGGGGTATCTGAACCAGGTTAGCAGACAGGAGGATATTACCTGGGCGATGGATTCGCTTTTGGAGGACAAGTATCAGCTGGAGCGGCGGATGATGATTCAGGGGAGGGCATTCAGAGATGGTGAGCTTCTCCTGGAGGATATTGCCCTGAATGAGATTGCCGTCACCCGCCGGGATCCCCTGAAGGTGCTCCGCTACAGCGTGTATGTGAACGACGAATATCTGAATTCCTACTCGGCGGATGGGGTTTTAGTGTCGACGCCTACGGGCTCTACAGCCTACAATCTCTCCGCTGGGGGGCCGGTTATCTCTCCTGCGGCAAGGATGATGGTTCTCACTCCCATCTGCTCCCACTCGCTGAATGCAAGGAGTCTTGTGCTGGCTCCGGAGGACCAGGTGCGGATACGGGTGGAGAACAGCGGCCAGGTGGTATCCTTTGATGGGGATACCTTTGTCAGTCTGGAGGAGGGGGACAGTATCTGCATTGAGCGGTCCGAGCTGGAGACCGTGATGATAAAGCTGAAGCAGGTTTCATTTATGCAGAATCTCAGCAGCCATTTGGGAGGAATATAGACATGAAGGTGGAGCGCCACAGCAAGATTGTAGAATTGATTGGAAAATATGAGATTGGCACCCAGGAGGAGCTGGCCCAGATGTTAAACGAGGCGGGCTTTAACGTGACGCAGGCAACGGTTTCGCGGGACATCCGGGAGCTCAAGCTCACCAAGGTCCAGGCGGAGAACGGGAGGCAGAGGTATGTGGTGCTGGAGGCACCCAGGGGAACCTCTGCGATTAAGTACATACGCATCCTTAAGGACGGCTTTGTGTCTATGGACATGGCACAGAACATTCTGGTGATCAAGACGGTATCCGGTATGGCTATGGCGGTGGCTGCCGCTCTGGATGCCATACAGATGCATGAGATTGTGGGCTGCATTGCGGGGGATGACACGATTATGTGCGCGGTGCGAAGCGTGGACGACACAATTATTCTCATGGAGAAGCTCAAGAAGATGGTGGAGGACTAGAGGGGGAGGTCTTTTATGCTGCTGGAACTGCATGTGAGAAACCTGGCGCTTATTGAGAAGGCGGATGTGGAGTTCGGGGAAGGGCTCAACATCCTGACCGGAGAGACAGGAGCCGGAAAATCGATTATCATTGGCTCCGTTACTATGGCTCTCGGGGGAAAGGCCTCCCGCGACAGCATCCGCCAGGGAGCGGAGGCCGCCTATATTGAGCTGGTATTTTCCGTGTCGGGGGAGGAGAAGATAAGGGCCCTGCGGGAGATGGGCATTGAGCCGGATTCCGACGGCCTGGTCATTGTGTCGCGCAAAATCACTCCCTCCCGCAGCATCAGCCGGGTAAATGACGAGACAGTGACTGCGGCCCGCTTGAGTCAGATCACCGGCCTTCTGCTGGATATCCATGGTCAGCACGAGCATCAGTCTCTGCTCCACAAGTCCAAGCATCTTGAAATTCTGGACGCATATGCGCGTTCCCTGACTCAGCCGCTAAAAGCACAGACGGAACAGGAATATCACAGATACCGCGCCCTCACGGCAAAGCTGGAAGAATTTTCCATGGACCGTGAGGCGAGAATTCGCGAGGCGGATTTCCTGCGCTTCGAGATCCAGGAGATTGAGGCGGCAGAGCTTAAGGAGGGTGAGGAGGAGGAGCTGGCTGCGAGATACCGCCGTCTGGCAAATGCCAGGAAGATCGCAGAAGGTCTGGGACGGGCCCATGAGATGCTTCAGTGGGAGGGGCTGTCCGCGGCGGTGAGGGCTGTGGAGGACGCGGCCCAGTATGACGAGGCGTTAAAGGAGGTATGCGG
>CALWMT010000263.1 GCA_944382045.1 uncultured Enterocloster sp.
TGGAGGTCCGGCAGGACGGCCGGGTGGTGCTGCGCGCTCCCCAGGGGGCTGGCAGCCAGGCAGTGATGAAATTTGTGCGGGAGCATCAGGCCTGGATTGTGGAGAAATGGTTCGAGGCCAAACGGCTGCGGGAGGCCAGGGAGAATGTTCCCCCACGGGATTACGAGGAAAACCCAGCTCTGGAGGCAGCCTACCGGCGGGAGGCCCGCAGGCGGATTGAGGAGCGAGCTGCGTATTTTGCGGAAAAAATGGGCGTGGATTACGGACGGATCGCCATAAAGGCTGCAAAGACCCGCTGGGGGAGCTGCAGCGCCAAGGGAAATCTGAATTTTCACTGGAAGCTGATTTTGATGCCCCCGGCGGTTCTGGACTATGTGGTGGTCCACGAGCTGGCCCACCGGATCGAGATGAACCATTCGCCCAGGTTCTGGGCCCAGGTGGAGCGGATCCTTCCGGACTACCGGGAGAGAAGAAAGTGGCTGAAGGAGAAGGGGAGCCTGGTGTGACGGGACACAAAAAAGGCCCTGTGCGGAGGGAAGTCCGTACAGGGCTCTTTATGTGGGAGCGCCCTGCCGGGCGCGGGATCGCATGGACGGTTCTGGTTATGCCTTGGCTTTGGCCAGGTTATTCTCCAGCTCTGCCGGGGAAATGAGGCCGATGCTCTTTGACACCACCTGTCCTCTGCGCATGTAGAGCAGGGTGGGAACGCTCATGATCTGGAAACGGGAGGCCAGATCCGGCTCCTCGTCGATGTCTACCTTGTAAAAATGAATCTCCGGGTGCTTATCAGCCGCCCGCTCCACTGCGGGGGCCAGCATCTTGCAGGGGCCGCACCAGGTTGCGAAGAAATCAACTACAACAAGATCATCACCGGCGTTTACCGCCTGATCGAAATCATTCTTTGTCAAATGTGTAAGTGCCATAATGTATATCCTCCTGATCATTATCGTTGACTATAGCATATCACAGAAACCGGTGTTTTTATGTGATAAAAGTCACGAAAATATTATAGATAAAATTAATTAAAAATGCAATGCCTATAAGATATACTAATTAGCAGAAAGGGAAGGAGAATACAGTGGTTCAGACAGGTCAGCCTTTCTGAACCGCTGCGGGAGAAAATGAAGAATCATGCGGCAGCGGGCCATCTAGCGGCCCTTTTTACAATTCTGATTTGGGGGACTACGTTTATTTCCACCAAGGTGCTCCTCGCAGACTTCGCCCCGGCGGAGATTCTGTTCTACCGGTTTGTCATCGGATATCTGGCGCTTCTCGCCGCAGACCGGCGGCCCATACGGGGCGCGGGAAGGAGGCAGGAGCTCACCTTTATCGGTGCGGGGCTCTGCGGCATCTGTCTCTATTATCTGATGGAAAATATCGCCCTGACCTACACCATGGCCTCCAACGTGAGCGTGATTGTGGCCACGGCCCCCTTTTTTACCGCCTTTCTCTTCTGGCTTTTTATGCGGTCTGAGGAGAAGCTGGGGGCAGGGTTCCTCCTGGGCTTTCTGGCCGCCATGGCAGGCATCGGCCTGGTCAGCTTTAACGGGGCGCAGATGAAGTTAAATCCCCTGGGGGATGTGCTGGCCTTGGGGGCCGCCGTTGTGTGGGGCTGCTACTCCATTCTCTCAAAGAAAATGGGGGGATTCGGATATCCGCTGATTGCCTCCACCCGGCATACATTTTTCTATGGGATTCTCTTTATGATTCCCGCCCTGTTCCTCTTTGGATTTACGCCGGATCCGGCCAGGCTTGCGGATCCGTTAAACCTCTTTAATATGGTGTATCTCGGTGTGGGCGCCTCCGCCGCCTGCTTTGTGTCCTGGAACTATGCCATGAAGTCCCTGGGGGCGGTGCGGGCCAGCGTGTACATCTACCTTGTGCCTGTGATTACGGTTATATTTTCAGCCCTGATACTGGGGGAGCCGGTGACGCTGCTCTCCCTGATAGGCATGGGGCTCACGCTTCTGGGGCTTCTCCTGTCTCAGCGCAGAGGTTGACAGTGCCATTTTTTCATAGTACCATAGTGTCATAGTGACTGTTCAGGACGGCATGAAAACAGGGAAAAGCAGGCGTTACGCAGGGAGGGAGGATGCGCGTGGACACGAGGATAGCAGTGATTGGAATTATCGTGGAGGACAAGAGCTCCGCAGACGGGGTGAACGGCCTTCTCCATCAGTACGGCGCCTACATCATCGGGAGGATGGGCCTTCCCTACGAGAAAAAGAAGGTGAACATTATCAGCATTGTGATTGACGCGCCCCAGGACGTGATCAACGCCCTGTCGGGAAAGCTGGGCCGCCTGCCGGGAGTATCGGCAAAGGCGCTCTATTCCAAGACAGGAGGGGTGTGACAGTCCGGCTGTGAGTGTATAGAGCGGCCCCTGTTTTCCCGCCGTCTTGAACAGTTATAAAATCTAATGGGAAAGCGCTCGGAAAAAGACCGGGCCCTGACCCGAAGAAAAGGAGAGAAAGCATATGAAGTACGACCCCAAATCATCTCATGCGGAGGAGTTCATCAGCCATGAGGAAATTGAAGAGACACTGGCCTACGGAGAGGCCAACCGGGCCAACCGGGCGCTCATCGACGAGATTCTGGCAAAGGCCAGGGAGCGGAAGGGCTTAAGCCACCGGGAGGCCATGGTGCTCCTTGACTGCTCCCTGGAGGACAAGAACCAGGAGATTTTCGAGCTGGCGGAGCAGATCAAGAAGGATTTTTATGGAAACCGAATTGTGCTCTTCGCACCTCTGTACCTGTCCAACTACTGCATCAACGGCTGCGTATACTGTCCCTACCACGCCAAGAATAAGCACATTCCCAGAAAGAAGCTGACCCAGGAGGAGATCCGCCGGGAGGTCATCGCCCTCCAGGATATGGGCCACAAGCGGCTGGCTCTGGAGACCGGCGAGGATCCGGTGCACAATCCCATCGAGTACCTGCTGGAGTCCATTGACACCATTTACAATATTAAGCACAAGAACGGAGCTATCCGCCGGGTGAATGTAAACATCGCGGCCACCACGGTGGAGAACTACCGGAAGCTCAAGGATGCGGGCATCGGCACCTATATCCTCTTCCAGGAAACCTACCACAAGGAGAGCTACAAGAAGATGCACCCCACGGGCCCCAAGAGCGATTACGACTATCATACGGAGGCCATGGACCGGGCCCAGACCGGCGGGATCGACGATGTGGGCATGGGCGTGCTCTTTGGCCTGGAGCTGTACCGCTATGAGTTTGCGGGCCTTCTGATGCACGCAGAGCACCTGGAGGCTGTGTTCGGCGTAGGCCCCCACACCATCAGTGTGCCCAGAATCCGCCGGGCGGACGACATTGACCCGGATGTGTTTGACAACGGCATTGACGACGACACCTTTGCCAAGCTGGTGGCCTGCATCCGCATTGCCGTTCCCTATACCGGCATGATTCTTTCCACCCGTGAGAACAAAAAGACAAGAGAGCGGGTGCTTCACCTGGGCATCTCCCAGATCAGCGGCGGCTCCAGGACCAGTGTGGGCGGCTACTATGAGCCGGAGCCAGAGGAGGAGTGCTCCGCCCAGTTTGACGTGAGCGACAACCGGACGCTGGACGAGGTGGTGAACTGGCTCATGGGCATGGGCTACATTCCCAGCTTCTGCACCGCCTGCTACCGGGAGGGCCGCACCGGCGACCGTTTCATGTCCCTGTGCAAGAGCGGTCAGATTCAGAACTGCTGCCATCCCAACGCCCTGATGACGTTAAAGGAGTACCTGGTGGACTATGGCTCCGAGGATACGAGGCGTATCGGCGAGGCCTTGATTGAGAAGGAGATCGGGAACATTCCCAAGGAAAAGGTGCGTCAGATTGTCCGGGAGAATC
>CALWMT010000264.1 GCA_944382045.1 uncultured Enterocloster sp.
AAAAACACCAGCCGCAGCGGCCTGGCAGAAAGTCCCAGAGCCTGGGCCTGCTCCCTTCCCAGCGCGAGAACATCCAGCTCGTTGTGCAGGCTGAGCGCAATAAGAATGCCCGGAGCAATCAGACAGAGCGCGGGCAGCAGCTGCGCCATAGATACGCCGGAGAGCCCGCCGATGCGGAAATCTGAATATCCATTCAATGCCTCCGGCACAAAGGTAACCACCGCGTCCACACCTGCGTTAAAGACGCCGGAAAGGGCCACGCCGGCCAAAACCAGAGTGAGGCGGGAGGCGCCGGTCCGCTCTGCCACGGCCAGCACTAAAACCGCGCCAAAAAATGCCCCTGCCATGGCTGCCAGGGGGACTGCCGCCACCGCTGTGGGCACCGCCGCACAGCACAGGGCCGCCGCCAGCCCCGCCCCCGCATTCACCCCGATGGTACCGGGGGAGGCCAGGGGATTTGCCAGAACGCCCTGAATAATAGCGCCGGATGCAGCCAGGGCTGCCCCAGCAAGGAGCCCCGCGCAGGTCCGCGGCAGCCGCACGTAGCGCACAATTCTGGCCGCCGCACTCTCCCCCGGAGAAATGAGGCTTGCGAGCACCTGGCCCAAGGGCACAGGCTCCGCTCCCAGGCAGAGGCTGAGAATCCCTGTCACCGCCGCAGCCAGCGCAAGCAGCCCGATTACTCTTCTATGCAGATGTCCGGAACAGCGCATTTTACTGTATGGGATACAAAATATCCGCGAGCTTTTCATAGGCCTCACCCCACCGCGCATTTGGTTTCAGATTATAAAGCTGCTGGTCCATGATGTGAAACCGGCCTTCCCGAACTGCCGTGAG
This sequence comes from uncultured Enterocloster sp., assembly GCA_944382045.1. Classification (GTDB taxonomy): domain Bacteria; phylum Bacillota; class Clostridia; order Lachnospirales; family Lachnospiraceae; genus Enterocloster. Next base: position 838 of record CALWMT010000264.1, read on the forward strand.
CCCCGCCCAGGCCGGATTGGACAGGAGGGTGCCCTCCAGCATAGCCTGGGCGTCCGAATTGTCCGCGCCCTGGAGCACGGCAAATATGTAATCCGGGTCCGCAGCCAGGATTGTCTCCAGGCTCAGCTCTTCTAAGAGACCGCTCTCGCTGTCCGCAATATTCTCGCAATCCAGGTCCGCAAGCATTTCTCCCAGCACAGTTCCCTGGCTTCCCTTGACCTTGCAGCTGGAGCCTGTGGCCCGTATGTAGAGAACCGTTGGGCGGCTTCCGGTCACCCGCTTTCGGACCTCCTCAATCTTCTCCTCCACATCCAGGCCGTACCTCTCGTAGGCCTCCCTGTCTCCGGTGAGCTGGGTGCAGATGTCGAGAAGGCGCAGGTAATCCGCAAAGGAGCTCACGTCAAAGCAGGCTGCGGGGATGCCCATTTCTTCCAGCATGCCCGCAAGCTCCACATCCGCCGCTGTCTTTGTGCTCCCCAGCACAAAGTCCGGCTCTGCGGCCAGGAGCACCTCTGTGCTGGGCGTTTTCACCGCGCCCAGATTTTTCACTGTATCCGGAAGATGTAAGTCAAACTGGGTCCAGGTATCATCCGCTGCGGCCACAAGGCTGTCCCGGCCGCCGGCCAGGCACCAGACATCCGCAAAGCTTCCGATGAGGGCTGCAGCCCGCCTGGGCTGTGAGACGGAAAGCCTGCGGCCCAGGTCGTCGGTGAAGGTGATTTTTTCCGCGGGCTGCTCCGCCTGGGAGGCGCCGGGTTCCGTCTGGGAGACGCCAGGTTCCGTCTGGGTGGCATCTGCCTGGGAAGCTGCGGGCTCTGTCTGGGATGTCTGGAATGCAGCCGCCTGAGAGGCAGCGTCCCGGACACCCCTGCCATCTCCCCTTAAGCGCCCGCAGCCGCTGGCTCCCAGTGCCAGCAGGAGAAGGCCTATGAGCGCCGCTCTTCTCATGCCAGATAGGGAGCCGCAAGCTCCTCGACGCCCTGGGGATTTGCCGCAAGCCATGCGGAAAACTCCAGGCCGCTTGCAGACACCCTCCGCCCCAGCTCTACGAGGAAGGCGGGAATATCCTTTTCCAGAAGAATGCCTATCTCCCGCCCCATCTGCTCCTTTCCCTGCAACGCATTTCCCCCCACATAAAGGGTAAATGCGCTCCTAAGCTCCCCGTCCACCTTCCGGGAAGCCCCCCGAAAGCCCATGCTTCCGGTCTGGTGGGTGCCGCAGGAGGAGGGGCAGCCGGAAATGTGCATCTGCGGGAGAGCGCCGTCCGGAATGCCTGCCTCCCGCACCGCCTTCACGCAGGCGCCAAGCAGTCCCTGGGAGTCCCGCAGGCCCACCTGGCAGGTAGCGCTTCCGATGCAGCTCACCGACGTCTCGAACAGGGTGCCCGCATTGTCATCCTGTATCAGGGAGAGCACCCGCTCTGCCTCGCCGCCGGTGAGGTTCACAATATAGGCGGTCTCGTCCGGAGCCAGGCGCATCTCGGCGCCTTCCATCTCCCCGAGAAGATCGCTGAGCCTGCAGAGCACGGAAAGGTCCGGCTGGCCGCCCAGGGGATGCCAGGCCACTGCGTACAGGCCCTTCTGCTTCTGGGCTGTCACCCACCTGCCGCTCACCCGGACGCCGTCTCCCGCTTTCTCCACCGTCTGGAGCCTGGGCGAAATATCCAGGTTCTCGCCGCTCTCCAGCACCTGGGCGAGCTTCTCCCCAAATGCCGCTGCGTAGGCCTCCGGTCCGCTGCAGGCCTCCTGCATGTAGCGCGTCCTGGCCTTTCCCCGATTCTCATAGTTTCCATAGGCGCGGAAGGTCAGCCACATGGCCTTGATATAATAGAGAATCTTTTCCGGCGCCACGGCCTCCGCCACCTTCACGCCAAAGCGCGGGTTGTTTCCCAGGCCTCCGGCGCTGTACACGTCAAATTTTCCATCCGGCCGGGCCGCAAATCCCAAGTCCCGATAGGTGGCATGGGTTATATTGGCCGGGGAATTGGAGAAGCAGACCTTTAGCTTTCTGGGCATTTTCTCCGCGTCAATAAACTGCAGAAGATACTCTCCCGCTGCCTCCGCCCAGGGAAGGGCGTCAAAATACTCCCCCTGCTCCAGGCCGGATAGAGGGGAACACATCACGTTTCTCGGGAAATCCCCGCCGCCTCCCATGATGGCGATCCCCGCATCCAGCGCCTGCTCCATAATCGGATACAGCTGCTCCGGTTTTAAATCGTGAAGCTGGATGGTCTGGCAGGTAGTAAAATGCACCCGCTTCACCCCATACTCCCGTATCATCCGGGCCACAAAGGCCAAACGCTCCCCAGTGACGCGGCCCGCCGGCATGCGCAGCCGCAGCATGCTTGCCTTCCCGTCCTTCTGGGCATAGCTCCCGTAATAGCCGGAGAATCCCTTATAGGCCCCCTTGTTTAACTCTCCCGCGTAAAAGGCATCCGTCTTCTCCCGGAATTCAGGCATGGCAGCCTTCCAGGTCTTTACTTCCGTTGCATTCATAAATCTGCCTCCATCTCTCACATACAAAACTGTTCGCAATCTTACCCATTCTAACACGATTTATATTTGGGCGCAAGGGGCGGATTGCCCGGTTTGCAAAAGACATCTCCTGCAGAATAGCCATAAATTAAGGCGGCCCTTAGGCCGCCTATAGAATTCATCACTATGCCGTTTTCTCAAGCTCTGAAAGACGTTTTTTTACCATTTGAAGCTCCCCTTCCAGGTAATTCATACGAAGAAGGAGAATCTCCTTCTCATTTTCTATCTTCAGCGCCTCGTCAAGCTTTCTCGTCAGATCTGCATGTCCTTCTCCAATAATCTTGATTCCTCTGTCGGTCACATTTTCAAGATGAATTATGACACCAGCAGTCCTGTCATTCAACCGTCCTATCTCCGTCTTCACGTTCGACATATCTTCCTTCAGCTCGGCGATCTCTTCCTTCACGCTTGACATGTCTTCCTTCAGCTCGGTAATCTCTTCCTTCAGCCCGGCGATCTCCGTCTTCACGCTCGACATGTCTTCCT
>CALWMT010000265.1 GCA_944382045.1 uncultured Enterocloster sp.
GGCAGATCTGCTGTGCACAGCGGTCCTTCTGCTCCTCAGAAAGGCGCAGGGAGCGGAGGCTTTCCCCATATCCCAGAATAGAGGTCACCGGCGTCTTCATCTCATGGGCCAGCGCCCCCAAGAGCAGGTGCAGGTCCTCCACCTGGCGCTCAATCTGGGCTGACATCTGGTTAAATGCCCTGGATACCACGCCAACTTCATCTCTCCCCCCAACAGGCACCTGATACCCCAGCTCTCCCCGGCCGATGGCCTGGGCGCCCTCCCGCAGAAGCGCCAGCCCCTTTAACATGCGCCCGGCAAAAAAGGACGCGGCCAGGGCGGCAGCTCCCCCAATCCCGGCGGCCAGTGTTAAAAAAAGGCCCGTCTGCCGGGACATTTCCTCCCAAAGAGATGTGATATCCCTGGCAGACAAAACCTCAAATCCGGCTGGATAGTCCAGCCCCTGCCGAAGCAGGAACACCCGGGCCCCGTCCAGCTCCTGGACCATATATTCCCCCTCCAGTGCCTGATAATTTAAAATTTCATAATCCGTCTTATTCGCAATACAGACGCCGTCCTTCATGAGCCCGTATCCATCCGGATAGCACCGGTCAAACTGATAGCTCAGATAGGCATCCCTGGCAAGCTCCCCCATTTGCTCCAAATCCTCCCTCGTGCCCGCCTGCCGGAAGGCGCTCCCGATAGCCGCAAGCTTCTCCGCCTCACTGTCCGCCATTGCTTCCAGGGTGAATTTTTGCATCTGCCGGGCGCAGAGCACTCCCCCGGCTCCCGCCGCAGCCAGGGTAATACAAAAGACCAGCAAAGCAATTTTCCATCTCAGCCGCATACTTCATCATCCTCAAAAAGATAGCCCGCCTTGGGTATGGTGCGGATTGGCCCGCAGCCCGCCAGCTTCCTGCGCAGATTCGCCACATGGACATCCACGGTCCGAGTCTCCCCCGCAAAATCCGTGCCCCACACCATGTCCAGCAGCCTGTCTCTGCTCAAAATTCGGTTTCGATTCTTCAAAAATACGGACAAAAGCGCAAACTCCATGGGCTTTAGGGGCACCTCCCGGCCATTTTCCCGCACAATGTGCCGGTCCAGGTCAACCGAGAGCTCCCGAAACGTCAGCACCCGCCTGGCCCTTCCCGTGCGCTCCAGCACCTTTTCCATGCGCACCATGAGCTCCAGCATCTCAAAGGGCTTCACAATATAGTCCTCCGCCCCCAGCGTGAGTCCCCGCACCTTGGAGGCCAAATCCCCCCTGGCTGTCAGGTAAATCACGGGAATCCCGCTGGCTGTGAGCGCTCCCATAAGCTCAAACCCATCCCTGTCCGGGAGCATCACATCCACCAGGGCCAAATCCCCAGCAGCTCCGCCCTCAGCCCCCAAAAGCTCCAGGACCTCCCTCCCTGTATATAGGGGCCTGGCCTCATATCCGCCAATCTCCAGATTCATGCAGATGAGCTCAGAAATCGAGGCCTCATCCTCAATCACCAATATCCTGTTCTTCACGTTTTTCCCCCTCCGGCCGGCGCGTGTATCCAGTATCCGCCCGCCTGGCAGCTGTGCTGCAGGCATCCGCCTTATAAAGCTCCTCATGCGGGCACAGGAGCTCTGTAAAGCTCATTGTATCACATCTTTTTATAAAAAACGTTATCGAAATGTAAACCTTCCGCTCAGGTACGTCCAGCTCTGCTTATACCCGCCTGGGACTTGCCGGCTGGCCTTTTTCTTGACTGCGCCTTTTCGCGGATGTATGATTGGATACAACTGGCTGTGCCAGAGCGTGTTTGAAAATCCATTCCCGCTCCAGGCCCGTCAGAAGCATCCGGAACGCAGAAAGGAATGATACGTATATGAAGGACAGACTAACAGAAATGTGGCTCTGCCACGGCGTCAAGCTCTCCCTTCTGGCCTCCCTGTGCCTGGGCCTGGCGCTGTATGGGCTCCTCTACGCCCTCCATCAGGTATTTTTTCTCGGGGAGGTATTCTTCTCCGGCCTGTTCGTGGGGCTTTTTTATCTATATCCCCTTCTTCTGACTCTCATCAATTTCATCCTCCTGTTTACCGGGAAAAATAATCCCCGGCTTCAATCCCTGGGCCGGCGGTTCGAGCGCACCGCCATCTGTCTCGGCGCTCTGTATACCCTTATGTATCTGCCCCTCACCAACATCGTGTTCAAGGACTGGACCGAGACCCTGTACAATGCGCAGGTACACTCGCCGCTGTGGACAGAGGCTGTCCCCACCGTGGTCCTCCTCTCCCTTTTCGGCGCGGCAGGCTATCTGGTCCTGTCCGCTATTCCCCTGAGAAAAATTCCTCCGCTGCTCACGGTCCTCTCCATAGCTGCCATGTATCTGGGCATCGCTCAGTGCGCGCTGTGGATTGTCCAGGTCTTCGCGATGGGATGGCGGTTCTGGCTCTGCCTTCTCCCTCTAAACTGCATCCTCATAAGCCTCAAGGTCATCCGCCAGAAGGTAAACGAGTGGAATCTCCCCGACGCCGGACCGGCATCGGCCCCCCTGGAAGGCAGCAAAAAAGAGGGCACCATCACGCCCTCTCCTGCCAAATTCTTCTCCCATCCATTTCTCCAGCGGCTGAATCTGTGGCTCTCCCGCTCCTCCCGCTGGCCCGCAGCGGCCCTTCTCTTCGCGCTGCCTCTTCTCGGCATCGCAGTGGCCCTTCTTGTGCTCTTCGGCCAGCAGCCGGACAGTCTGGCAAAGGCCTGGACCGAGACAAGCGGCTGGAACCTGTCACAGCAGGTATCCCCTCCAAATGTCTTCTACGACGAGCACTACCTCTGCACCGTGGCCGCCGGCGGCCACCGCCGGCTTGTAAAGCCCCTGCGCATGGGCACACGCCGCGGCCATCCGGTGATTGTGAACCGCCAGCTCTGCATTGCCAATGCCTTTGAGCAGGTTTTGGAGGAGCGGCTTCCCAGGCTCCACCGCCCCATCCGCTGCTTTTACGACAAATACGGCTTTCCCTTAGCCCGGCACATCCGCTCGCCCTATGCCGCGGACGCGGTGTACCTTCTCATGAAGCCATTGGAATGGCTGTTTCTGGCTGTCCTCTATGCGGTGGACGCAGAGCCGGAGAAGCGGATTTCCGTGCAGTATCCGCCTGCTCACTCCACCCAGGCTCCGTCCGCTCCCACATAATATCCATCCGGCGTCATGGTATCGGTCAGCATCACGCCGTCCGCTCCCAGATAATAGCACTTGCCGCTGACCGCATCCTTCTCCCAGTAGTTCACTGCCATGGAACCGTTGGAGCGCAGGAAATACCACTTTCCGTCTACCTGCCGCCAGCCCTTGGCCATATAGCCGTTATCGTCAATCCAGAACCAATCCTCATCCGCATACACCCACTCGCCTGCGGCCTGGGTCCCATTGTCCTTTATGTAGCGCCAGCCGTTCGCGTCCTGCACCCATCCGCGCTGGCTCACCACACCCGGCCCGCCGGAGGCGCCGCTCTGTGTCCCGGGGGCTCCCGCCTGGCTGCCGGCTGCAGCGCCCTGGCCGGCCTGGACTCCCTCAGCTGTCCCGGCCTGTCCGCCGGAGAGAGCCCCGGCCTCTGCAAGCGCATACCCGTAATCCAGCATCGCCTTTGTATCCGTATAATGGGTGGATTTGCTCTTCATCACCACGGCAATCAGGCGCACGCCGTCCTTCTCCACTACCGTTACCAGCGTATTTCCCGCCTTGGAGGTATAGCCGGTCTTGCCGCCGATAATGCCCGGATAATACCGGGAATCCTCGGGATTTAACATCTTGTGGCCCATCGTGATGGTAAGCCCGGAGGGATTGTTCTTGGTGGCCGGCAGGGTATAGGTGCGGGTGGAGGCCACGGTCCGCACAATGTCGTTC
>CALWMT010000266.1 GCA_944382045.1 uncultured Enterocloster sp.
TGAATCTCCGCATCCTTCTCCTTCTTGATTATCAGGGTGTCGATGCGCAGAGGACCGCTTGTCAAGTTATACTCCTTCAAAAACTCCAGCTTGTCCATCTCCTCAGACAGCTCAATCTGCATGGCGGCCTGAAACGCCGGATGCCACTGCAGGATTTGACTCATCTGCATCCCTCCTTTATTATACGAAATTCCGTTTTCTTTTTCAATGCAGTCTGAAAATCCGATTATCCGGCCCGAACCGGCCCCATGACAGGCAAAGCGCCCTTTTAAAACAGAATAACAGATATGTTTCAGATACAATTGATAGCTATAGCTTAACACAACAGCCAAATAGCTGCAAGCGTCTTTTTTCCAAGACCTGCACAATTTGATATGTCATAAACTTCTCACAATCTGTTCATAAAACCTTTACAAACTGCTAAAACTTTCTTCACGATTTATCTCTATACTAAAAAATGTAAGAGCTGATGCTATTAAACTTTTTTTCATAATACTCGGCCGGTGGATTTATTCACCGGCCTCCTCCTTTTTTATCCGCTATTAAAAAGCAGCTGCCTGTGGCTTTCCTGCCGGCAGCTGCTTTTCTTTTCAATGATTGCTTTATTCCCCACTGGCAGACATCTCTCCTGCCAGCGCGCTGCGGAATCTGTCCGCTGTCTTTCTATTTACCTTCATGCGCCTTCAAATATTCATCAATCCCCTTGGCAGCCGCCTTTCCGGCTCCCATAGCCAGGATAACCGTAGCCGCGCCAGTCACTGCGTCGCCCCCGGCATAGACGCCCTCCTTGGTGGTCTTTCCATCCGCCTCCCCGGCGATGATGCATTTCCACTTGTTGGTCTCAAGGCCCTCCGTGGTAGAGGAGATCAGCGGATTGGGGGAGGTTCCAAGGGACATGATAACCGTGTCCACCTCCATGGTATAGTCCGAGCCCGGCACCTCCACCGGCCGTCTCCGCCCGGAGGCATCCGGCTCGCCCAGCTCCATCTTCCGGATCACCATTCCCGTCACCCAGTCATTCTCATCCACCAGGATTTCCACGGGATTGCGCAGGAGGTCGAAGATGACGCCCTCCTCCTTGGCGTGGTGCACCTCCTCCACACGGGCAGGAAGCTCCGCCTCGCTTCTCCGGTATACGATATGTACCTCCGCACCCAGCCGCAGGGCCGTCCGGGCCGCATCCATGGCCACGTTTCCGCCGCCCACCACGGCCACCTTTTTCCCGCGGAAAATAGGCGTATCGTAGTCCTCCCGGAAGGCCTTCATCAGATTGCTTCTCGTCAGGTACTCATTAGCGGAAAATACTCCATTGGCATTCTCCCCGGGAATCCCCATAAACTTGGGAAGGCCTGCGCCGGAGCCGATAAATACCGCCTCATAGCCCTCCTCGCTCATCAGCTCGTCAATGGTCACAGACTTTCCGACAACCACATCCGTCTCTATCTTTACGCCCAGCTTCTTCACATTCTCAATCTCCGGGCGCACCACCCCAAGCTTGGGCAGACGGAACTCAGGAATTCCGTATGTCAAAACACCGCCCGGCTCATGGAGTGCCTCAAAGATTGTCACCTCATATCCCATCTTCGCCAGATCCCCAGCGCAGGTAAGGCCTGCAGGACCAGAGCCGATGACTGCCACCTTTCTCCCGTTCGTGCGCTCCGGCTTCTCCGGCTCAATCCCATTTTCCCGGGACCAGTCCGCCACAAACCGCTCCAGCTTTCCGATGGACACGGGCTCTCCCTTGATACCACGGATGCACTTGCCCTCGCACTGGCTCTCCTGGGGGCACACACGGCCGCAGACGGCGGGCAGGGAGCTGGATTTTCCGATGACTGCCGCCGCCTCCTTAAAGTTTCCGTCCTTTACTTCCTTTATAAATCCGGGAATATCAATGGATACCGGGCAGCCCTTCACGCACTGGGCGTTCTTGCAGTTTAAGCAGCGGGACGCCTCCGCCACAGCCTCCTCGGCGTTATATCCCAGGCAGACCTCCTCAAAATTCTTCGCACGCACAGCCGGCTCCTGCTCACGCACCGGCACCTTCTTCATCACATCCATTACGCTTCACCTCCGCACATTCCGCAGCCGCCGTGGTGGGTCTCCTTCTCCTGCTCACGCAGATAAGCGCGGCCCTCCTCGGTCTTATACATCTGCTGCCGCTTCATCGCCTGGTCAAAGTCCACCAGGTGTCCGTCAAACTCCGGACCGTCCACGCAGGCGAACTTCACCTGCCCGCCCACCGTCACACGGCAGGCGCCGCACATTCCCGTGCCGTCCACCATGATGGGGTTTAAGCTCACAATGGTGGGAATGCCCAGCTCCTTCGTCAGCCTGCACACAAACTTCATCATGATCATGGGGCCGATGGCCACGCACACATCGTACTTCTTCCCCTGGTTCTTTACCAGATCCTCAATCACAGCGGTCACCATGCCCTTGCGGCAGTAGGAGCCGTCGTCTGTGGTCACATAGAGGTTCCCGGCCACAGCCCGCAGCTCGTCCTCCAGAATCAGAAGGCTCTTGGTCTTGGCCCCCTCAATCACATCCGCCTCGATGCCGTGCTCCCGCATCCACTTTACCTGGGGATACACCGGAGCGCTTCCCACGCCGCCGGCCACAAAGAGGTAGCGGCGGCCCTTCACTGCCTCAATATCCTCCTTCACAAACTCCGAGGGCTGTCCCAGGGGGCCCACAAAGTCCTGGAAGGCATCACCGGCCTTAAGCCCTGCCATGCGCAGGGTAGACGCGCCCACAATCTGGAACACGATGGTCACCAGGCCCTTTTCCCTGTCATAATCGCAGATGGTTAAGGGGATCCTCTCCCCCGCCTCATCGATTTTTACAATCACAAACTCACCCGGCTGACAGGCCTTCGCCACCCTGGGCGCCTCCACGTCCATCAGGTAGATTTTGTCTGCCAGACATTCCGCCTTTACAATTCTGTACATCCTTTTCCTCCTGTTCCTCTATTCCACACAGCTTTTGCTGCGGGCATCTCACTCCACACGGATGGTATAGCTCTTCTCCCAGGTGCTCCACCCAGCCAAGGCTATAATTCCATCCCGGTCCTTCAGCTCGCCCTCATACCCCTTTTTATCACAGGTCCCAAACCAGGGCTCCAGGCAGACGAATGGGTGCGTGGCCTCGATCGTCCAAACACCTACATAGGGGAATCCATCGCACAGCACCGTCACATAGGGCGCTCCATCCACCAGAAGGCCCACACTCTTTACCTGGCCTTCGTCGAATATGTAGGTCAGCGCCTTATCAAAAAATCCTCTGGTGATGGGAACCCGGCCTTCCTTCAGCGCAAGGGTCCCGGCCAATGCCTCCTCCCGGAATCCATCCGCATCCGGCGCCTGATAGCGGAGGGCCGTGAGACTGTCTCCTCCCTGCCCTGCCTCCTGGTTAAATGCCAGCGTGTAATCGTAAATCGTCTTTCCCACCGGAACCCGGAAGGCCGGATGGCCGCCCAGCATAAAATACATCTCTTCGGAGTCCCGGTTCTCTACTCTCCAGGTCACCTCTATGGAGCGCCCTGCAAGCCGAACACCTGCCTCCAGCGCAAAGCGGAAGGGATACCTCTCCCGGGTCTCCTCCGTATCCGCAAGCCGGTACAGACACTCATCCATATCGCAGAGCACCGGCTCAAACTCCATATCCCTGGCAAAGCCGTGCTGCCCCATGGGGTATGCCTTTCCCCCATGGCGGTACGTGCCCTCCCAGCTCTTTCCCACAAAGGGAAATAAAATAGGTGCATGGCGTCCCCAGACTGCCGGGTCCGCCTCCCAGAGCAGGTCCCTGCCCGCCCGCTCATCGTAAATCCTGGACAGCTCCGCCCCCC
>CALWMT010000267.1 GCA_944382045.1 uncultured Enterocloster sp.
AAATGGAATTGAAAAAGGCATTGTATTTTTGTATACTATAAAGGAGGAATGCGGATGAGGCGAAGGCCGCTGCAGTGGCATCCGGCTTTTCAGGCCGTACTGCAGATAGAATTTTCAGAGGAAGCAGAGTTTCTGCAGTTTTTAAAGGAATATAACCTGACGGACGGTCCCCTGCGCACCGATACGCTGATTATTAAAAAGGAGCCTGGCCGGCGCATCCAGAAGAAGATTGGAAGGCTTTTTCGACGGTTTAATATCGTGGAGTACAAAAATCCGCAAGAAAGCCTTACGGTCCGCACTTTCTACCAGGCGGTTGGCTATGCTTCTATTCTCCAATCCCACACGGAGCAGGAGGATGCAATACCGCCGGAGGAAATTACGCTGACTCTGGTAGGGAATCATTATCCGCGAAAGCTTTTTCATTTTTTGGAAAAATTTTATGGGGCTCAGATAGAGGCGGCTTTTCAGGGCATCTACTATGTGAAGGGAGCGGTATTTCCAGCCCAGATAATTATTCAAAAGGAACTGCCGCGAGAGGAAAATATATGGCTGAGCCGCCTGCGGCAGGATTTGGAGATGGAGGCGGATGTGCCGGCGCTGGCCAGGGCCTACTTGGGAAAGGAGGAAAATCCCCTTTACAGTGAGGCCATGGACCTGATTGTGAATGCTAATTGGGAGTTATATAAGGAGAGTGAGAAAATGTGCAACGCATTAAATGAATTGTTTGCGGACAAGATGGAGCGGGAGAGGGAGAAAGGCCTGGCAGAAGGAAGAACGGAAGGCTGCTGCTTGTCCGTGCTGGCGCTATTAGAGGAGTTGGGGCAGATTCCCTCATCTCTTCGGAAAAAGATTATGGAGCAGAAGGATTCGCGTGTACTGACCGGGTGGCTGAAGGCTGCCGCTTCAGCTTCCAGCCTGGAGGATTTTATAAAGGCAGCAAAGCTGTAAAGGTACCGGATATCTGAAAAAACACCTTGCATTTTCCAGATTCCTGTGATAGAATGAACCAATGTGACGACAAGCAGATGGTCCTCTGTTACGGAGACGGGGCGAATGATTTTACTCCGGCGTATTAAGAACATCGAATATCAAAGGAGGTTCACAATGAACGAGATTATCAAGAACATCGAAGCGGCTCAGATGAAGGAGACCGTGCCCAGCTTCCGCGTGGGTGACACTGTAAGAGTGTACAACAAGATTAAAGAGGGTACTCGTGAGAGAATCCAGGTCTTTGAGGGAACTGTGATTAAGAGACAGAACGGCGGCGCCAGAGAGACATTTACCGTGCGTAAGAACTCCAACGGCATCGGCGTTGAGAAGACATGGCCTCTTCACTCCCCCAGCGTTGACAATGTAGAGGTTGTCCGCAGAGGTAAGGTAAGACGTGCGAAGTTAAACTACCTGAGAAAGAGAGTGGGCAAGGCTGCCAAGGTAAAAGAGTTAGTTCGGTAATCAGGGTATCAGACATTACAAGAGGGTGCCGCAAGATCCGGCTCAGCGATGAGTGGGGCGTTTATTCATACGCCGCATCAATGGGGGAACAAAGGGTTTTGCGGCGCCCTTTTCTTATGAACGGAAGTGGTCAATTGGACTTTTATATAAATGAGGAGACTGCCTGGCTCAGACGGACTGTGGGCTGGGTTGTCAATGTGGTTGTGGTTATCGCCTGCGCATGGTTCGTGGTGTACGGCTTCTGCGGGCAGGTGCGCATTCTGGGAAATTCCATGCAGCCGGTGCTGGACGGGGAGGATGTGGTCCTGGTGAACCGCCTGGCCTACGATGTGGGAAAGCCGGAGCGGTTCGACATCGTGGCCTTTGAGCGGGAGGATGGGACGAAGAATGTCAAGCGGATTTTGGGACTTCCCGGGGAAACGGTAGAGATTCGCGGCGGATTTCTCTTCATCAACGGGGAGATACTTTACGCGGAAAATGGGCTGGAGCAGGTGTCTCTGGCGGGCCGTGCGGAGAGCCCTATCCGGCTGGGCGCGGACGAGTATTTTCTCCTCGGGGATAACCGGGACAGCAGTGAGGACAGCCGTTTTGCCAATGTGGGCAATGTGAAGGAGGATAAGATTCTGGGAAAGGTCTGGCTCAGGATTTTTCCCATTCTGAAGCTTGATTTGATACGGTCTCAGTGAGAGAGGCGGCAAATCGAGGCCAGTGCAAAAGAAGGAGCAGTGTGCGATGAATATACAGTGGTATCCTGGCCATATGACGAAGGCCAGACGGGCGATGAAGGAGGATATCAAGCTGGTGGACCTGGTGATTGAGCTGGTGGACGCCAGAATCCCCTATTCCAGCAGGAATCCGGATATTGATGAGCTGGCGGCGGGAAAGGCCCGGATGATTCTTTTAAATAAGGCGGACCTGGCGGACCCGGATGCAGTGCGGGGCTGGCAGGCATTTTTCGAAAATAAAAAAATACCCGCGGTCTGCGTGGATGCCAGAAACCGGGGAAGCCTAAAGCAGGTTCAGGGAGCAGTGGCACAGGCCTGCAGGGAGAAGACGGAGCGTGACAGAAAAAGGGGAATTATGAACCGGCCGATTCGGGCCATGGTGGTTGGAATTCCCAATGTGGGCAAGTCTACCTTTATCAACTCCTTTGCAGGCAAGGCCTGTGCAAAGACCGGCAACAAGCCGGGCGTGACCAAGGGAAACCAATGGATACGGCTGAATAAGTCCCTGGAGCTCCTCGACACGCCGGGCATTCTCTGGCCCCGGTTTGAGGAGGAGCGTGTAGGCGTTCATCTGGCCCTCATCGGCTCTATCAATGACCAGATACTGGATAAGGAGGAGCTGGCCTGCAGGCTGATTGCTATTTTGAGGGAGCGCTATCCGCAGGTGCTGGACGCGCGATACGGCGGGGAAGAGGCCTCTGACCTTATGAGGGAGGGAACTGCCGCCGCAGTGCTGGAGGAGGTTGCCAGAAAGAGAGCCTGTCTGTTAAAGGGCGGGGCTCTGGACACCGCCAGGGCGGCCGCCCTGCTCCTGGATGAATTTCGGGGAGGAAAGCTGGGACAGCTCTCCCTGGAACGGCCGGAGGAGTTCTGATGCGGCAATCGGATGAATGAAAACAGCTGCCATTGAAATTACTGTAAATCGTGAACGAAAGAAAAGGGAGGCAGACGGATGGCCAGAGCACTGAAAGGGGAGGCGCTGGAAAGGGAGCTTCAGCGCCTGGAGGAGATGGGACGATATGAGAGAGAATATGCCGGTTTGGGGCCGATTTGCGGTGTGGACGAGGCAGGCCGGGGCCCTCTTGCCGGTCCGGTTGCCGCCGGGGCGGTGATTCTCCCGGCAGATGTCCGCATCCTGCGGTTAAATGATTCCAAAAAGCTTTCCCCAAAGGTGCGGGACGAGCTTTTTGACGAGATTAAGGAGAAGGCCATTGCATGGAATGTGGCTGTCGTATCTCCGGCACGCATCGATGAGATTAATATTCTTCAGGCCACCTATGAGGCCATGCGGGAGGCCATAGACGGGCTTTCCACGGCACCGGGGGTGCTCCTCAATGATGCGGTCTCTATCCCAGGAATTTCTATCCGGCAGGTTCCTATCATCAAGGGGGATGCGAAGAGTATTTCCATTGCCGCGGCCAGCATTCTGGCAAAGGTGACCAGGGACCGGATGATGGAGGAGTATGGAAGAGTATATCCGGAGTATGGATTTGAGAAGCACAAGGGCTACGGAACTGCGGCCCACAGGGACGCGATACGCCGTTTGGGTCCCTGTCCGATTCACCGCAGGACCTTTTTGAAAAATATATGCGGGGACGGCCGA
>CALWMT010000268.1 GCA_944382045.1 uncultured Enterocloster sp.
CGGGCCGTTGGCGCAGGGGACTGCGTGGTGGGAGTGGACATCTATACCTCCCAGGACTCGGTGTACTGGCCCCGGTTTGGGGAGGAGGAAACCTTTGGGAAGGACGAGTACGATTATGAGAAAATCATCGCCCTTGATCCCCAGGTTCTGGTCATGCCGAAAAATGGAGTGATAGAGGAATCCATCGAAAAGCTGGAGCCCTTCGGCATCCAGGTGGTGGTCATCACCGGCTGGGACAATGCAGATGTGCCCAAGCAGATCCGCCTGTGCGGAGAGCTCTTTGGCAGAGAGGAGGAGGCTGAGGAGCTGGTTCAGTTCTATCAGGAGCCTGTGAACTACATAAGCCGTCAGCTGGAGCAGGTGAAGGAGCGAAAAACCGTGTACTGGGAGTACGGCGGCGACTACACCACCTGTATTCCGGGAACCTCCAACGATGGCTGGCACAATATGATTCAGATGGCTGGCGGGGAGAACATCTTCGGGGACGCCTCCCTGGCGGGAAAGGACATTGACCCGGAGCAGATTTTGGAGGCAGATCCGGATTTGATTGTAAAGATTTACGCCGGCGAGGTGGTGGGAAACAGCGGGGTATTTACCGCTCCGCCCCAGGAAGAATTTGCCGGGAAGGCTCAGATCATGCTGGCGCGCCCCGGCTGGAAGGATCTCACTGCGGTAAAGGAGGGCAATTTTTACCTGAATACTGCCTTTATGAGCGGCGGCCTGGGAAAAATGGTGGGCGCTGCTTATATGGCGAAGTGGCTGTATCCAGAGCTCATGACCGATCTAGATCCAGATCAGATTTTTGCGGACTGGATGGCATACCAGGGGTTTACGCCCAATGCACCCCATGTGTACCACGTCCCGGCACAGGAGTAGGGCGTGAAGCGGGATAATGCGCCGGTATCGGGGACAGGGAAGCCTTTTGCGCACAAGGACGCCGGGACAGCAGAGAAAACAAGCACCCAAAAGGGCGGCTTGTCCGCTGCCTACCGCAGGAGGATGCGGAAAATGACGGTCTGCTTTATACTGGCGGCGGCAGGGCTTCTGGCCCTGGCAGCGGGGACCTGCTGTTTTGGAATTGCGCAGCTCACCCCCGGACGGCTGGCTGTCACCTATCTTCCGGGGGCAGGCCGGATTCTGTCTGCCAAAGCCCTGGACGCCAGGGAACAGAGCATTCTGGTGATGCTCAGGCTCCCACGGGTGGCGGCCGCCCTGGCGGCAGGCGCCGGGCTGGGGACAGCGGGGGCCGCCATGCAGGCCATCACGGCGAACCCCATGGCAAGCCCCTTTACAACGGGTCTTTCAAGCGCTGCGGCATTGGGCGCTGCAGCTGTGCTTGTGTTTGGGGGCGTGTCCCCATTTATGGCGAAGACGGCCACAGTGGCGGCGGCATTTTTCATGGCCCTTCTGTGCGCCGCGCTGGTGTTTGGAATCGCCAACTATAAGGGGATGGGCCGGGAGGCTCTGGTGCTTACAGGCATTGCACTCAACTATTTTTTCAGCGCGCTGAATTCTACCATGCAGTTTATCGCCAATGAGGAGCAGCTTCCGGCTATTGTCCACTGGTCCTTTGGCAGCGTAAACAGTGTGGGATGGCCAGACATTGCAGTTATGGGCCTCTGCCTGGCTGTGGCGGTCCCCGTTTTTTTGAGACAGGGATGGGCCTTCAATTTAATGGCCTCAGGAAGCGATGAGGCGGCCCGGGCTCTGGGGATAAATACCCGGCGTGTCCGGCTGGCTGCGGGAGCGGCTGTCACCCTGGTTACAGCCGGGGTGGTGAGCTTTACCGGGGTTATAGGCTTTGTGGGCCTTGCTGCGCCTCACGGGGCCAGACTGCTGGCGGGAGACGATTATCGCCTGGTGGTTCCCTTTTCCCTCATCATCGGAGCGGCCCTGGTGCTGGCTGCGGATACCCTGGGCCGGACATTGTTTTCGCCGGTGACCATACCGGTAGGCATTGTGGTGTCCTATGTGGGGGTTCCCCTGCTTCTTTTCCTGATTTTGCGGGAAAGGAGGGGGAGGCTTTGAGCAGGATGAAAGGTGAGCGGAGGATACTGGAAAGTGACTGGACGGCCAGCCGGGAAGAGACTGCTGGCTGCCTTGGGGTGGAGAAGCTCTCTTTTTCCTATGGGAAGCGGGCTGTGCTCGATAAGGTCAGCTTTCAGGCCCGGACAGGCTGTATCTGTACCCTTTTAGGGGCCAACGGAGCGGGAAAGTCAACTCTTTTAAAATGCATCAACGGTCTTCTTGCGCCCAAAGACGGCCGGGTGCGCTGGAGGGGGATGGACACCTCGGAGCTTCCCATGGGCAGGCGGGCAGCTATTTACGGCTATGTGCCCCAGGATATGGGTAGGGGATCCGCGCTTGGCGTTATGGAGACGGTTTTGTCCGGCCGCCTGCCCCACATGGGGTTTAGGCCCTCTGAGGAGGATCTTGAAAAGACAGAGGAGATTCTTAAGGAGCTGGGTCTTGCGGACCTTGCCTTCCGCAGGATGGCGGATTTAAGCGGCGGAGAGCGTCAGCGTGTCCTGATTGGGCGGGCCCTGGCTCAGGATCCGGAGGTCCTTCTGCTGGACGAGCCCACAAGCAGCCTGGATCTGCGCTATCAATACGCGGTGATGGAGCTTCTCCGGCAGCTTGCGCGAAAAAAGGGCCTGGTCGTAGTGGCTGTGCTCCACGACCTGAATTTGGCCCTTGACTTCGCGGATCAGGCGGTGCTGCTGGCCGGAGGGAAGGCTGTGGCTGACGGGACCGTGGAGGAGGTCCTTGTCCCGGACCGGATACGGGAGGCCTATGAGATGGAGGCAGAGATTGGAATTTTTGGAAAGCGCCGGGTGGTGCTTCCTGTCATTTGAATTTGGGATGGAGGAGAATGGATGCGTGCAGATAAGCTTCCCCAGGAATTTCTGCGGGAGATGAAGGCCCTTTTGGGCATGGAATATGATGCATATATAGAAAGCCTTGCGGAGACGTGGAGGCCAGGGCTTCGGGTCAATGGGCTGAAGCTTTCCTCCGATGAATTCCGGGATCTTGTACCCTGGAGGCTTTCACCTGTTCCCTGGGAGCAGGCAGGATTTTACTATGATCCGGATGAGGTACGGCCTTCCCGCCATCCCTGGTACTATGCTGGACTGTATTATCTTCAGGAGCCCAGTGCTATGGCCCCTGCGGCCTGTCTGCCCGTAACGCCGGGGGATCGGGTACTGGATCTGTGTGCGGCTCCCGGCGGAAAGAGCACGGCTCTGGCTGCTAAGCTAAAGGGAGAGGGGCTTCTTGTCTCCAATGATATCAGCTATTCCCGTGCCCGGGCCCTCCTTAAAAATCTGGAAATGGCCGGAGCCGCCAATATCTGTGTGGTAAGTGAGAGCCCGGAGAAGCTTTCCGGCCCCTGGGCGGGTTTTTTTGACAAAATCCTGGTGGATGCCCCCTGCTCCGGCGAGGGCATGTTCCGTCGCGACGAGGAGATGGTAAAGGATTGGCAGCAGAGAGGTCCGGCCTATTACGCGCCCATTCAGAGGCAGATTCTCCTGGAGGCGGTAAAGATGCTTCGTCCCGGCGGGAAGCTTCTCTTTTCCACCTGCACCTTTTCCCGGCTGGAGGACGAGGAGAATGTGGAATTCCTTTTAAATCACTGCCCGGAGATGGAGCTGGTTCCCCTCACGCCGGCGCAGGTGCCGGGGGCAGTGCCGGGGATCGGTCTGCCTGGGGTCCTGCGGATCTTTCCTCACCGGGCGGCGGGAGAGGGGCATTTTCTGGCTCTCTTG
>CALWMT010000269.1 GCA_944382045.1 uncultured Enterocloster sp.
AGCGGTTTGGAGAGTTAAAGAAATCCATTGGCAGCGTGTCACAGAAGGTACTGACCGCCCAGCTTCGAGATATGGAAAAAAAGGGGCTTGTCAATCGCCATGTGTACGCAGAGGTGCCGCCGCGGGTGGAGTACAGTCTAACCGATTTGGGGAAAAGCCTGAAACCGGTTCTGGATGCCATGTGGGCATGGGGTGAAGGCTACAAAGCACAAAATAGTTAAAGAAAACTCATATAATTACCGTATCCGGTTCCCGCTGGATCATTATGAGGATGGCGGGCCGGGCTGGGAGCAGTGCAGGAGGAAAAGGCTATGACATTAGAGCAGATACGAGAGGAAATCGACGCAATTGACCAGCAGATGAAGGCGCTGTTCATAAGGCGCATGGACTGTGCCCGCCAGGTGGCGGAGACAAAGGCAGAGACCGGAGGGGATGTGTATGTGGCGGAGCGGGAGACCGCTATGACAGAGAAGCGCACCGCCGATATCGAGGACCGGGAGCTCAAGGAAAATTACAGAGATTTTCTGACCCATACCATCTGCATCAGCCGGAGATACCAGTACGGGATTTTAAAGAAGATGCAGGACGAAGCGGTCTGCAGCCTGCTTGCCGCAGCGGGGCTTAAGGAAGAGGCAGACCATGTAGCAATTCGGGTCAGCTTTTGCTGCGGGAGCCAGGATGACAGGCCTCAGGGCAGTGCCCTT
This sequence comes from uncultured Enterocloster sp., assembly GCA_944382045.1. GTDB lineage: Bacteria > Bacillota > Clostridia > Lachnospirales > Lachnospiraceae > Enterocloster. The sequence goes on from CALWMT010000269.1 coordinate 705, forward strand.
TGCCGGTACATGGATATCATCGCGCTGAACCATATCAGCGTTCAGGAGATGAAGGCGGAAGAGCGGCAGGGCCGGCAGACCGCAGAGCTGCTTTTAAAGGGAAATGTAAAGCAGGAGGAAATGCGCCGCCTGCTCTGCCAGCTCGCCAAGGAGGCGGAGAATTTTAAAATACAGGCATTCGAGGGATAAGACAGCGTATGGCTCTGCCGTGAGAAGACTGCCGAGAGGCATAGACCCCTCAGCAGTTTCCTGTGCATACATATGCAAGCTGCCTGCCTGCAATGACTTTTAGACGGAGGATGCGTCCCACGTCCGTGGCCTCCCGGTCCTGCATCCGGTAACGGGGGAAGAAGCGGGTCACATGGAGCGGGATTTTCGGGTCTATGGAGGCGATCCACTGAGCCTCCCGTTCCATTTCCTCCTCGGAATCATTCTCACCGGGGACAATGAGAGTGGTGAGCTCCACATGGCAGTCCTTTGCGGCCCGCTGGATAAAAGCCAGTACAGTCTCCAGATCCCCGCCCAGGCGCCGGTAATAGGCGGAGGAGAAGCCCTTTAGGTCGATGTTCATGGCGTCGATATAGGGCAGGAGCTCCTCCAGTATGGAGAGGTGGGCAGAGCCATTGGTGACCAGGACATTTTTGAGCCCTTGGCTGTGGGCCAGACGGGCGGTGTCGCGGACAAATTCATAGCCCACCAGGGGTTCGTTGTAGGTGAAGGCCAGTCCGATGCTGCCCTGGTCTCTGCAGCGAAGGGCCAGGGAGGTTAGGGCCTCCGGCGAGATTTCCCGGTATTCCGCCGAGGCCGGGGATGCCATGGAAATTTCGTGGTTCTGGCAGAAGGGGCAGGCGAGATTGCAGCCAAAGCTTCCCACGGAGAGAATCCGGCTTCCGGGGAAGAAATAGCGCAGAGGCTTCTTCTCAATGGGCTCCAGCATCAGAGCAGTCAGCTTTCCGTAATTGGCGCAGATGATGCGCCCTTTTTCATTTTTCCGCGCTCGGCAGCGGCCATACTGGCCTTCCGACAGGGCGCAGCGGTGCATGCAGAGTGTACAAATCTCTTTCAAAAGTGTCTCACCACCTCAAAGCGTTCCAGCAGGACGTCCTGGGCACTCTCAGGAATGCCGGCCTTTCTTTTTGCTATGGAAATCTGGTCCTCCACAGAGTCCACGCCCTCCAGATTGGGAAGGAGAAGTCCCCGTCTATGGCCTTTTGTGACAATGACACCGTAACGCGTTACATCCAGCTCCTTCGGGGAGGAAATCTCCTCTGGCTTTCCGAGAACATCCACGCTGTACACCAAATGATCCAGCTCCTGGGGAGACACCGCAGGAAAACGGGGATCTCTGGTGGAGGCGCTGACGGCGTTCTCGATGATTTCCTCTGCGATGCTGCCGGTAACCGGTGAGATCGTGCCGATGCAGCCCCGCAGGCGGCCCTCCTTTTTGAGCGAGACGAAAACACCCGCCTGCTCAGTGTACATTTCCTCAGGCAGTCCCTTGGGGATCGGAGGCCTTCCTCCAGTCCGCACATAGGCTTCCACCGTTTGGCGGGCAAGGCGTACAAATGCGTCTTCATTCTGCCGCCGATAGTCTGCCTCACGCAGGATTCCTGCCTCATACTGCTCTAGGAAATTTCGCTCCATTGCCGGGCCCTCAGCCCGGTAGACGCAGATCCCATAGCCGACTCCGAAGGGGCCTTCATAGGAGAGCCTTTCTGCCTGTACCCTTAACCTGTCCAGAACTCCGGCCATGATGAGGAAGGAGCGGTGGCCGCATTCTGCTGCTTTTTCACAGAAATCCTCGGAAAAATCAAAGAGTCTGCCAAAATCTCCTGTTCCCATCACATCCATAATCCGCCGGTCGTACTCTGGCCCTTCCTCTTTAAATCCGTAGGGGCCCTCCGGGGACAGCTTGTGGGATAAGTCGCCGCTTCCAATAACTGCAATTTTCCGGCCAAGGCGCTGAGCAGTCTCACGGATGCACTGTCCCAGGCGGTAATGCTGGGAAAAGGACAGGCCGGAGAGACCGATGCGCACGATCCGGTAATCCGTATAGAAGCGGTTCAAGAACCACAGGGGAATCATGGTTCCGTGATCCAGCTGCTTGTCCCGTTCGCCCAGCGGGCCGGCGGGTATATTCACCTTATCGGCAGTTCTGCAGAGCTGGCTTACAAATTCTGTATCGTAGGACGCGCGAAGGCGGACCTGGGGCGCGTGAAACTGCCGGAAGTTTCCCTCCGCGCCGCTTCCCGGTGAAATATGAAAATAATCCGCGTACATGACACTGTGAGGTGAGAGCACAATGACCGTATCCGGCTTTTCCGCGGCTATCCGCCTCATGGCCTGGTGATAGGCCTGAACCGTAGCGGAGATCTGCTGCTCCATTCCGCGGCCGATCTGCGGGATAATGAGGGGCGGATGGGGAACCATTGCGGCGGCAATGGGGGATAAGGGGGAAGAGAACGAAGCGGAAGAGGAATGAGAGACAGACGTCATAATAGGAAGCACCTCCTTGCAGGCTGAAGCCACAGTAGTATGAGTTCTTATATAATCTACTATAATGTTGAATATAATTTCCGTCAATCACAACTTACAGAGTATAATGTGACTAGACTGTCGCCATTAGTGTCGAAATGACGGACACTGGGAAAAATGACTGGCAGAGCGTTTAATTTGTGGCGGAATACAGAAGGGTGTGTCTAAAAGCAGTTGTAATAATTGTATAAAAAAGGAGGATTTGATACCATGATTTCAGACAGAACTAAGGAAGCAGGGAGGGAACCGGCTATTTATCTAAGAACAAAGGAAGAAATTTATACATACGTGAAGGAGCAGACAAGAAAGTCGGAGCTGGAAAGGCTTAAGCTTTTAACCGCCAGTGAAATCAGCCGGACACTGAATATCAGCCGAAACTTGGCGAGCCAGTATTTAAATGAGCTGGTAAAATCTGGAGAGCTCATAAAAATTGCCTCCCGGCCTGTCTATTTTCTGCATAAAACAACCTTGGAAAATCTGTATGGTGTTCATCTGCAGGACAACCTATTACAGTCAGAAGAGG
>CALWMT010000270.1 GCA_944382045.1 uncultured Enterocloster sp.
GCGTGAATGAGTCCCGGGCGGACGAGGAGCACTACAGCGAGGTGACCGGACTCTCCTCCTACTATGACACATCATCCGGCTATTTTAAAAATGAGCTTTTGACCGGAGCATCCTTCTACACCAATGTGGCCAATGGAATGGTGACCAACAATCCGGTTACGCTCCAGACCAGCGATCCGATCACGTTTACCGTGCTTCGGGACGGCGAGCCCATGGAATATGAGCCGGGGCAGAGCTTTGAGGAGCATGGAAGCTATATGATTTATCCCTCCCAGGAGACTGCCGTGTACCTGGGAGAGTACGGAACCAGCGGGCGTCCGGTGTTCCATTTCCGCATCGTGACCCACCCGATCAACGACATGGGTATTTTCAACGCGCCCCAGGGCTTTGTGATTTCCGGCGTGTCCAGGGACGGACAGGAGGTCCAGGAGGGAATTTCTGAGAACCGGCGGTTCTGCTATCTTGCGGAGGACGGTACATACATCATTCTTCTCAGGGACGAGGAGGACGCTGTGGGTGAGCTGCGGACATCCATCGAGAAGGACAGCCTCCAGCCGCGCTTCCGCCTGGCGGTCGACGGCGAGACAGCAAGCTTCCTCTACCAGTCCGACGACATAGCCTACTGCCATCTGTACCGGAATGGGGAGCTTTTGGATGATAGCGGCATCCCTGCTCAGGTGACGGGAAGCGGGGATTACCGCCTGGAGGCCTACGACGCGGCTGGGAATATGGGCTACGCGGAATTTACGGTGGAGTACCATTTCAACATGGGAGCAATTTTGGCGATCGTCCTTGTGATCCTGCTGATTGTGGCTGTGGCTGTATTTGTACGCAGAGTGAGAAGTCAGATTAAGGTGCGTTAAAGAGGATGGATTCCCTGCCTTGTGGGAGGACAGAATGGAGTTTGTTGGTTTAAGTTTTACATCACTTCTGCAGGATATACTCGGAGCTGTATTTGACTCAGTTCTGGCCCCGGTCATCCGTGACGTGGCGAATGTCCTGATCAATGCAACAGGGGCGCTGATCAACGAGATCCTGTCGAATTTCCTGCTGCAGATATGGGTGATCTTTTTAAAGCTGATCTATTTTCTGGAGTGCATTTTCAATGTGTTTTCAGGTATCAGCCCGGTGCACGTGCAGAATTTGAGCGAAAATATCACGCTGCTGGAATACTTTTTCCGGATAGAGCCGGTGCAGAAGGCCTTCTTGGTTATCACGGCCGTGGCGGTTGTTCTCAGCTTTTTGACCACCCTGATAGCGGTCATGCGCTCCATGTCGGATATGACGTTTGAAAATAAGTCGCCTATCAGCTCCGTGCTTAGGCAGGCGGCGAAGGCTGCGGTGAGCTTTATGCTGATCCCCATCACCTGCCTGTTTATGCTGCAGATGGTGACGCAGATTACCGTGGTGATCAACAGCTCCATGGTAGCCCAGAGCGCCAGCACCAGCATGAGCGACGTCCTCTTTATCTCGGCGGCCGGCCAGGGAGCAAAGAGCGACAGCATCCGGGAGGAGTACTCCGCCGGACAGAAATACGAGGATGTGGAAGCCGTAAAGGAAGACTTTAACATTGAGAAATTTGATTACATACTGGCCTATGCCAGCTCCATTCTGGTGGCGATTTTAATGCTGTGCTCCATCCTCCAGTTCATCCAGAGGATTCTCATGATTCTTCTGCTGTATATGGTGAGCCCGTTTTTTGTGGCATATATGCCATTGGACGACGGAGGAAAATTCAGGGAGTGGAGGGAGATGTTCGTGGCTCAGATGGTGTCGGCCTTTGGACCGATTATTGCCATGAAGCTCTATTTCCTTCTGGTTCCCACACTGGTCAGCGGGCAGATAGACTACAATGTCAATACCTATACGGAGATGTGCATCAATTTATTTATCGTGATCGGAGGCGCCTTTGCGGTCTATAAGAGCCGCCTGCTTCTGGTTTCCGTGATGAATCCCATGGCGGCCGGATCTATGGCGGAGAGCGGGATCATTGGATCCTTTATCAGCGGCAAGGTGATGGGCGGCATTCAGAGCAAGCTTGCGGGAGGCGGGAGCAGCCAGTCGCAGCAGCCCAGGAGAGCCGGCAAAAGCGGCAGCAGCCAATATCAGACCAAAAGCCAGGCATATACGGGAAAGTAGGTGGGAAATAGATGGAAATTGTATATTTGGGACTTCTTTCAACAATTTTTAATGCCATTTTCGACGCCATCCTTTCGCCGGTATTTAAGTTTCTCTCTTCCCTTTTGGAGACTGTTCTGGGGTGGCTGTTTGACAACATTCTGGGCCCCCTTTTGGAAAGCGTGCTGTGGCCGATTATCGAGAGCACCCTGGATCTGATCTTTGAGATTTTTGCCAAGATTTTTTATTCCATATTGGTATCTCTGTTGCAGATTGTGGATGCTATGCAGAACGCCTTCAATATATTTGCAGGGATTCAGAGCGTTACCTACAGAAGTTATGAGCTTCCTCTCATAGAGATGCTGTTCCGCGTGGATACGATACAGTGGGCGGTACTGATTATTACCATCCTTGGATTCTGCCTGACCTTTGTGTTTGCTGTTTTGGCCACGGCTCGGTCGATGATGGAGCTGGACAGCGACAACCCGCGTCCCGTGTCCAAGGTGCTGCGGGCGACCTTTCAGGCGATGCTCCGCTTTGCTCTGATTCCCATCTGCTGCCTTTTCCTGATTACCATGTCAGGACGGGTTCTGGAGGGAGTCAACATGGCTCTGGGAGGAGGAGAGTCCACGTTTTCGCGGATGATTTTTGTGGTAGCCTCCCTGGACGCCTCCAAAAGTGCGGAATTCAATATCAGCGGAACCGCTAAAGACGGTGACACCCCGGTGACGCCGTCCACGAGCATTGGAATTAATGACAGCTACCGGCGGCCGTTTTACACAGGGGAAAAGAGCTATGCCAATCTGGACCAGGTGGAGAGCAGCTTTAATTTTGCACGCTTTGACTATCTGGTTGGATATGGGGCCAGCCTGTTCATGCTGATCATAATGGCGATCTGTCTGGTGAATTTTATCTGCCGGATCTTTGAGGTCCTGCTGCTGTTCATCGCCTCCCCCCTCTTTGTCTCCGCCATGCCTCTGGACGACGGGGAGAAATTCAAGGCGTGGCAGGATATGTTTGTTGCAAAGGTATTCAGCGGCTTCGGAAGCGTGATTGCCATGGAGATCTATATGCTTCTCTGCCCGGTGGTGATGGGCGGAGGGATCTCCTTTGTGCAGAGCAGCACGCCGGAGGCTGACTATCTGATCCGCCTGATCTTTCTTTTGGGCGGAGCCTGGGCAGTAATCAAGGCCGGCCCCACCATCACACAGCTTCTCAATTACCAGGCTGGAGCAGCGGAGCATGAGGCCGCGAATTCTGTGACCTCCGGCATCCATGATGCGGTCAGGCTCACGGGTCAGCTGGGGAGCAGAGTGGCAGGGGGCATTGCCGGCGGCATAGGAAAATACCGCATGGAGCGGAGAAACGCGCGCGAGGCCTCGGACAATCGAATTGCGGAGACACTGAATAGAGGCTCGAGAGCGGGAGGCATGTCCCCGAAGAGCAAGCCGCTAATTGGGAACAAACCCGGGGCGGGAGGAATTGGCGCCGGAGGCAAAAAGCCCGGGGCTGGCGGAAGCGGCGCCGGAGGCAGGAAGCCTGGGGCGGGCGGAAGCGGCGCCGGAGCAAGGTCCCAATTTAAACCGGGAATCAAGCCGACCGGTGCTCCAAAATCAAGCGTATCCCTGGCAAGCCAGCGGGC
>CALWMT010000271.1 GCA_944382045.1 uncultured Enterocloster sp.
TCTATCATTTTTCTTCCTCTCTCCCTGATTTCCGCCCAGGCCGGCGCTCAAACACCAGCCGGGGATACCGGTAGCTTCCGTTGTCGATCTCCTCGTCCTCCCGGACCCGCACCCGGTAGGGGCTGTCCCTCCGCATGGCGTCGTCATAGGCCAAAATCAGCTTTTCAAAGTCCTCATCCCCCCGGATGGTGTCCGCTCCCACCTCCAGGCGGCCATCCCGCATCCGATCCATGATAAAGCTCTCGATATCCCCGCGGCTGTAACGGTTTTTCACCTTGTTCATCCGCAGGATTTCCTCCCGGGAGAGGTCCTTCTCCTCCTCCTCCCGGCCCATTCCCTGCACAAAATCCTCCCTGGGACGGCGTTTCTTGTACAGGGAGCGGTCCGAGATCACGGTGAGCTGGGACAGATTGAGCCGTGCGGACACCTTCTCCAGCTCCTCCTCCAGCCTCCCCTCCTCTTCTGCCGCAGACAGATGGCTCAAAATTTGGATAACCAGGCCCTTCATGCTGTCCTCCCGGTTCAGGAGATAATTCATCCGCGCCACCGTGGCCCGCACATAGCGGGTGTGCTCCTTGTCCATATTGGAAATGCGGTGCTCGATGTCGTCAAAGCCCCTCTCAATGAGGTCCAGCTGCTCCTCAATATCCTCCGCTGCCACGTCAAGGCCCCGCAGCCTTTTATTTTTCGCGCAGACCGCCTGAAGCCAGTCCTCATCCTGGCGCATCCGGGCGATCCACCGCTTGATATCCGTCTTGTAGAGGTAAAAATTGTCCGATGTCTTCAGGATGTGGTATTTTTTCTCCACAATCTCCTCCACATAGCCCCGAAGGTGCTCCTCCAGCACATCCCCGTAGCTGCGCTGCTCCAGAAGCTCCCCGAAAAACCGGTCCATGCTGTGGAGCATGTCCTGGAGGGACTTGTTGAGCCGCCGTGTATTGACCACAGCGGTCTTTAGGAGGGACAGATTGGCTCTTGGATCATTGAAGAAGGCAAACACCAGGCCGTAGATGTTCTGGATATACACCTGGGTCTCATCCTCCTCCCCTCCCTCCAGGCGCACGAAGGCATCCACGAATACCGCCGCGTAATCCGGTATCACAATGTTCACGGTCATCTCCCGGTAATCGTTCACCCTTCTGAGCCAGCCGGTGCGGAGAAGCCAGTTCAGAATCCGGATGGATTGGGGCTCCAGGAGATCAAAATCATCCTCCCCCTCCTCCTTGGCAAGCTCCACCTTCCTGCGTGCAAGGTAATCGCTCAGGGTCTGGACGCAGACCTCCCGGCTCAGATAATAATTGCTGTATTGGTACTCCTCGTTGATCCGCAGGAGCGCCTCTATGTAGATCTGCCGGTTTCCCGACCGGAAGAGACCCCAGAACGCATCTGGGATCTCCGAAAAAAGATTTGTCACACTGCTTCCTCCTGATACTTTTAATCCGCCGCCATATCCTCGGCCAGAATTCCATACCCCCTGGCCGCGTCCTGGACAAAGACATGGGTCACGGCTCCCACCAGTCTTCCGTCCTGGAGAATCGGGCTTCCGCTCATGCCCTGGACGATTCCGCCGGTCAGGCTGAGAAGCTCTGGGTCCGTCACCTTGATCACCATGCTCTTGTTCTTGTGCCCGGCATTCAGATCCACCCTCTGAATCTCTATGGCGTAATCCCGCGTCTCCCCAGATACGCTGCTGCGGATATAGGCCTCCCCCTGCCTCACATCCTGGCGCCTGGCAATCTCCACGGGATCTCCGTCAAGCTCCTTCATGAATTTCTCATTTACCGTGCCAAAAATGCCTTCATTCGTATTTTTTTCAATCTCGCCCATCCGGGATTGGGGACCGTAGTAGATCACGCCGGACAAAAGCCCTGGGCTCCCCACGCTTCCCTTTTCGATTCCCATAATCTTCGTTGTGTACAGGCTTCCCTCCCCGGTCTCCACCAGCTCCCCGGTATCGCTGTCACTGATGCCGTGTCCCAGAGCGCCGAACCTGCCGTTCATATCCACATACGTAATCGTCCCGATTCCCTGGGTGTCATCCCGCACCCAGGCTCCCAGCTTGTAATCCCCCTCTGCGCTCTTCACCGGCTGAAGGCTCACATCGATGGCCTCCCCCTCCCGGCGGACGGTCACCACTGCCTCCTGGCCCTGGGAGTCATTGACTGCCTCCATCAGCTCCTCCTTGGTGTCCAGCGGCTGCCCGTTGAATGCCTCGATGTAGTCGCCGGATTTCAGCTTTCCATAGGCCGGATCCCGCTCCATCCCGTCCTCCCCAGTGATCCGTCCAGTCCCGATCACCATAATTCCGTCAGACTTCAGATAAATCCCAATGGGACTCCCGCAGGGAATCGCATACCGGGTATCCACCACATCCACCTGGATATCCTTCAGCTTAATCAGGCCAAAAAGCTTGAGCCCCACCTGATAGCGCCCCTGCTCCCCGGCAGACATAAAAAAGCTCTCGCTGCTGCTGATGGTGATCTGGTCCGCAGGGATATTGCTCCCGCCGCCCAGGGCAACCTCCTGGCTTTCGCTGAAAAGCGTCGCGGAAAGAGGCAGTCCGAAATCAAAAACCTCTGTTTCATTTTCAAGGATGCTCACCCGATCCGGCACTGCCCGGTCCATCGAATACCAGGCATACCCTGTAATTCCCAAAGCGGACAGCCAGAACAGGCGGCGCAGCCATCGGCATACATTTGATTTTCCCATCATCTCCTGCCTCCTCATCACCAAGCTTAAAAGAAAGCGGCTTTTATGCCGCCTCTTTTCTTAGTATTGTCCCGCAGGAGATTTTCAATCTGTTTTATTTTGTACGGTCTGCCAATTCCTTCATTTCACATGCATTTTTCAAAACCGCATCTGTGATCTGTGCTCCTCCCAAAAGCCTCGCCAGCTCCTCAATGGAGGCCTGACGGTCAAGCACACGTATGGTGGTCAGCGTCTGTCCATCCTTTACGGACTTTGCAATCTCAAAATGCACATCCGCCATCGCTGCAATCTGCGGAAGATGGGTGATGCAGATTACCTGGTGGGTATGGCCGATGTATGCCAGCTTTTCCGATACCCTCTGTGCCGTGCGGCCGCTTATTCCCGTGTCGATCTCATCAAAAATCAATGTGGGGATATCGTCCGTATCTGCCAATACCGTCTTGACCGCCAGCATAATCCGGGAGAGCTCACCCCCGGAGGCCGATTCCTTGAGGGGGCGCAGAGGCTGACCCGGATTGGTGGAGATGAGAAACTGTGCCTCATCATAGCCCCCTGCCGTATAGTGGTCCAGGCGCTCAAAGGCCATGTCAAAGGAGACATCCAGAAAATTCAAGTCCACCAGGCCTGCCCGGATTTTTTCCGTCAGCTCTGCCGCGGCCTTTTTTCGCACGCGGGAAAGCTCCGCGCAGACCTCCTCCAGGCGTTTTCTGCAGGCGGAAAGCTCCCTCTGCGCTTCCTCCCTGCAGGCGTCAAAATTTTCCAGCTCCTCCAGGCGCGCCCGCTTCTCCTCCAGGCCTTGTCTGATATCCTCGATGGTCCGCCCATACTTGGCCTGAAGGCCGCGGATCACATCCAAGCGCTCCTCAATCTGTCCAAACGCCTCCTGATCAAATTCCATCCCGTCCAGATAGGAGGCAATGTCCCTGCAGGCATCGTTCAGAATCGCTTCCCCGTCGTAGAGCTGTCCGCATACCTCCTTTAACGCCTCGTCATACTGGGCCGCGTCCTCCACAGCCCTCACCGCCGCGGACAGCCCCTCCCA
>CALWMT010000272.1 GCA_944382045.1 uncultured Enterocloster sp.
GCGCTGGAAGCGCCCTGACGAACCACCAGCCCGCATCCGATTCCGATGAAGCATCCGCCCACAACCGCGGCGAGCAGGGGATAATCCGCAAGACTCGGCAGAACAGGGGGGAACAGCTCCCACAGCCGGAAAAATCCGGACATGCAGAGGGTGGCGATGATGGATGTCTTAAGGAATTTCTTCCCCAGATAACGGAAACCGAAGAGATAGCTTAAGCCGTCCAACAGTGGTGACAGTATGGAAGATGACACGCCCAGCCAGTGGTTCAGCAATAGAATGCCTCCCAGGATACCTCCCTCGGTGATGTCTGCCTGCTGGTGTACATTGTAGAGACCGAAGGTGGTAATGGCCGTTCCCAGAAGAATGGAACCGAGAAGCCTTGCCTGGCATACCTCCTTTATCTCCTGAGTCAGTGAGCGTGACAGCTTCTTCAGCTGCAGCATAATAAAACGTCCTTTCTGTATGAAATTTTTTACGGCCCAGAAGGTGCAGCCTGCAGAAAATCTGTATGCTGCACGGACGGTACCGCTTGTAATATATTATACACTGGGGGCCTGGGATGTTGTCAAGGGTGGGGGCATGGGAGGCGGCATGCCAATACAGCGCAGAAGGCTCTAGCCCTTCACAACGCCGATGGTTTTCAGGCGCTTCACAGGGACAGTCAGGTCCTTCTGGTTTGCCATAACCGCCTCAATATCCTTGTAGGCGAACCGGCTTTCCTCCGCCACGTCGGCTTTTCCTCTCTTTCCGAGAACCACGCCCTGGCGCTCCAAATCGAGAATGACCTCCTCGCAGGTGAAAGCGTCCATGGCCCCCTTTCGGGAATACCGGCGTCCGGCGCCGTGGGAGGAGGAGCAGAAGCTCTCCTCATTACCCAGGCCCATGACCACATAGCTGTAGGAGCCCATGGCGCCGGGGATTACGGATATCTGGCCGTTTTTGGCCTCGATGGCTCCCTTTCGGTGCACCCAGAGGTTCTTTCCCCGGTGATGCTCCAGGGCCGCGTAATTGTGGTGGCAGTTGATGTCATGGGAAAACTCCAGGGAAAGCCCGGTGTATTTCCCAATCCATTTTTCCAGAATAGCCTTCACGGCCAGCATCATTTTTTCCCTGTTCTCCGCGGCAAAATCCATGGAGAGCTGCATCCAGCTCAGGTACTGCCGCCCTTCGGCGCTGTCTGCGGGCAGAAAGGCCAGCCGATAGCAATCTGGCACCTGGCTGTACCACTTCTGGTTCAGCGCCCGTGCCTTCTGGTGAAAATAGTCGCAGACGGATTTCCCGAAATGGCGGCTTCCGGAGTGTATCATCACGGAGAGAAAGCCCTCCTCATCCTCCTGAAGCTCAATAAAGTGGTTGCCTCCGCCCAGGGTTCCTATCTGAAAGTACCCGGCATCCAGCTGTCCCAGAAGCTCTCCGTCCTCCTCGTATTTGTCCATCTCGTCCAGCGCCCGGTCCAGCACGTAGGAGGGCATGGGATTTTTGTGGTGGGCAAAGCCTGCAGGAATATTGCGCATAATATCGCCGACAATGGCCTGGAGCAGATTCCCGCTGCCAGTCATTACCTGGCGCAGCTCATCCGCCCGGATTCCCGTCTCGGTGTAGGCCATGCCGCAGCCAATGTCCACGCCCACGGCGTTGGGGATGATGACGTCCTCGGAGGCGATAACCCCGCCGATGGGCATTCCCATGCCAGCGTGGGTGTCGGGCATGAGGCAGACCGTGCCCTGCAGAAAGGGGAGCCCGGCCAGGCGAAGGGCCTGCTCCCGGCAGGAGGCCTCCAGCTCTTTTTCATTTTCCAGCCATACCTTTACCGGGATTTTCATGGTTTCTTTTTCATACAGTACAAACATATCATCACTTCCATTCTGATAAACACGAATCATTTACTGTGTTCAGGATACCGCATCCAGTGGGGAAAATCATTTAAAAAAAGTTGCGAACTCGTTTCAAAGGCCCTTATAATGGGGGTGAGGTGAGAAGATGGCGGAATTTCAGGAGCTTATCAAGAATTTTGACCGCATTCGGGACTATATGCGGCAGTTTTATATTTACGGCTTTAAGGTGCGCGGGGATTATGACGCCAAGAGCGGACGCACCTATGACAATGAGCGCCGGAGGATTGAGGGATGGATGGCCGGATATGTGAAGTCGGACTATGGGGCCAAGGGAAAGCAGGTGTACATTGATGTGGACAGCAAGCGGATTTCCCAGAATCCTCTGTACAAGGCCTGGAAGTCCAAGAGCGTCACGGACAATGATATCCTGCTCCACTTTTTTCTTGCGGATATGCTCTTGGAGCACCCGGAGGGGCTCACCGCCGGGGAGATGAGCGACGGCATTTCGGAGGCCTACGGGGCGGCCTTTGAGAGCCAGACCGTGCGCAATAAGATGAAGGAATATGAAGCCCTGGGGATTTTCCTGTCCCAGAGGGAGGGAAAGCGGCTGGTCTACCGGCTGGCCCCCTGCCTCCCCGCAGAGAAGGGGCCGCTGTGGCCAAGGCTTTTGGCAGCCGTGTCCTTTTTTCAGGGGGAGGCGCCCGCAGGTGTGGTGGGAAGCACGATTCTGGACCGGGAGGATGCGGAGAACCTCCTGTTTCGGTTTAAGCATCTCTTTCTGGTACATACCCTGGAGGATGGGATTCTCTTAACGCTTTTGCAGGCCATACGGGAGAAGCGAAGCATCCGGGCGGAGAATAAGAGCAGCCGCACAGGCCGGGTGAGCTGGGCAGAGGGCGTCCCGTTAAAGATTTTTGTGAGCAGCCGCACGGGACGCAGGTATCTGTGCCTGTACGTCCCTGCATTTCAGCGGTTCAATAATCTGCGGCTGGACAGCATTGTGTCTGCAGAGCCTTTGGAGCCCTATGAGGAATATGACAGGGCCCAGGCGGATTTGAAGAGGAATCTGGACAAGTGCTGGGGCGTGTCCTTTGGAAACCGGAGCAGCCGCCAGGAGGAAATCTGCTTAAAGCTCTTTATCGACGAGGAGAAGGAGCCCTATGTGTTAAACCGCTTGTACCGGGAGGGTCGGGGCGGAGAGGTGGAGCGAATACGGGAAAATGAATTTCTTTACCGGGGACTGTTTTTTGACACCAACGAGATGCTTTCCTGGGTTAAGTCCTTTACCGGACGGATTCTGGATATCCAGGGCTCCAATGCAGCTGCTGTGGCCAAGGTGGTGCAGGACTGGGAGACCATGTACCGGATGTACAGGGAAACGGAGGGGGAAAATGGAGCTGTTTGACAAGGTGTACGGCTGTTATTACCGGGCGGTCCGCCATATCTTGGAGCAGGCTTCTTTAGGGCCTGTGGAGCGGCGCCAGGCGGAGGAGCTTTGCAGGAGGTATGGATTTGAGGAGAGCGCCCTGGCGCTGGTTCCTAAGCTTTTCGGGGGAAGCCTGCCCCTCTTGGACGAGGAGGGGGAGAGCCGACTTAAAAATACTCCTCCCAAGCTGTCCCTTACAGGGCTTCAGAAGTCCTGGCTGAAGGCTCTGACCGGAGACCCCCGGTTTCTTCTGTTTTTTACGGATGCGGAGATAGAGGAGATGCAAAAGGAGCTTGAGGATACAGAGCCCCTTTACAGGCAGGAGGATTTTTACTATTACGACCGATATGGGGATGGGGATACGTATGAGGACCCGGTGTACCGGGAAAATTTTTCTCAGGCCCAGCGAGCCCTTGCGGAGAGAAGAATTCTCCTTGTGGCAT
>CALWMT010000273.1 GCA_944382045.1 uncultured Enterocloster sp.
GAATGATACGGTCTCCACCTCGGAGATTCCCTATGTGGACAGCTTCGGGGACAATGACCGCCTCTCTGCCATTGTGGCGGCCCTGATTGGGGCGGATCTGCTGATCCTCCTGTCTGATATTGACGGGCTTTACACGGATGATCCGCGCCGGAATCCAAAGGCGGAGTTCATCCGCCTGGTGCCGGAGATAACAGAGGAATTTCTGGATATGGGGAAGGAAACCTCGGGCAGCAGTGTGGGCACCGGCGGAATGTCCGCAAAGCTGGCGGCCGCCCGGATCGCCACGGACAGCGGGGCGGATATGGTCATCGCCAATGGGGACCACGTGGATGTGATTATGGATATTATGGAGGGGGAGGAGAAGGGCACGCTGTTTCTGGCCCATCCGAACCTGGACTTTGATTTGATGCATTATCTGAATAATGAGTATTAATGCGGGCACGCGCCTGGAAAGGAAGCTTTATGGACAACACAAAGATTGACAGGATCAATGCACTGTACCACAAATCACAGTCCGTCGGCCTGACGGAGGAGGAGAAGGAGGAGCAGGCAGCCCTTCGCAGGGAATACATAGCGGCCATCCGGGGAAGTCTTAGGGGGCAGCTGAACAATATTTCCATCAAGGAGGCGGACGGCTCCATCACGGATCTGGGCAAGAAATACGGCGGCATCAAGGACGCCTGAGGGGAGGATGATTATGGCATTAGAGGAAATGGGAAAGAAGGCAAAGGCGGTATCCAGGCTTTTAGGCACGCTGGGGTCAAGGGAAAAGAATATTGGCCTGGAGGAGGCGGCCAGAGCCCTTCTGGAAGGAGAAGAGGAAATTCTCCTGGCAAATGAGGCGGATTATGACCGGGCCAAGGAGAACGGCATGAGCCAGGGGCTTTTAGACCGGCTAAAGCTGACGCCGGGACGGCTTCAGGCTATGGCGGACGGCCTGCTCTCCGTTGCCTCCCTGGAGGATCCGGTGGGGGAGGTGCTCTCCATGAAGCTTCGCCCCAACGGTCTGCGCATTGGGAAGAAGCGGGTGCCCCTGGGGGTCATCGGGATGATTTATGAGTCCCGGCCCAATGTGACGGCGGACGCCTTCGGCCTGTGCTTTAAGTCGGGAAATGCGGTGATTTTAAAGGGCGGGAGCGATGCCATTGACTCGAACCGGGCCATTGTGCGGTGGCTGCGCACCGGACTTAGCCGGGCGGGGCTTCCGGAGGACGCGGTGCAGCTCATCGAGGACACCAGCCGGGAGACCACAAGGGAGCTCATGCGCCTGAACGAATATGTGGATGTGCTGATTCCCAGAGGCGGGGCAGGCCTTATCCACACAGTGGTGGAGAACAGCACGGTGCCGGTGATTGAGACGGGAACAGGAAACTGCCATATTTTTGTGGATGAGTCTGCGGACCTCAACATGGCCCTGGATATTATCTATAATGCCAAGACCCAGCGGGTGGGCGTGTGCAATGCCTGCGAGTCCCTTCTGGTGCACAGAAGGATTGCGGCTCAGTTCCTTCCCATGCTGAAAAAGAGCCTGGAGGAAAAGCAGGTGGAGATCCGGGCGGATGCGGAGGCCCGGGCGATTGTGCCGGAGTTTGCGGCCGCCACGGAGGAGGACTGGGGGACGGAATACCTGGATTATATTGTGTCCTTAAAGCTGGTTGACTCCGTGGACGAGGCCATTGCCCACATCAACACGTATAACACGGGCCACTCAGAGGCCATTGTCACCTCGGATTATTTTAATGCCCAGCAGTTTCTGGACGAGGTGGACGCTGCGGCGGTCTATGTGAACGCCTCCACCCGGTTTACGGACGGGGAGGAGTTCGGATTCGGCGCGGAAATTGGAATCAGTACCCAGAAGCTTCACGCAAGAGGGCCCATGGGGCTTAAGGAGCTGACCACCACCAAGTATATTATTTACGGGGATGGGCAGATCCGGGGATAACACCGGAGCGGTTCGGGGCAGCGCGGGATGAGAGGCGCTGTCCGGCCCCACGTTGATTTTTGCAGAAAAGAGGAGACAGAATGGAAGAAGAAACCAAAAGGCCGGGAAAGAGCCGCAGGAGGAAGGAAGAGGAGCCCTTTGACCTAAAAAAGGAAATCATCAGCTGGATCCAGATTATTGTGGCGGCGGTGGTTATCGCCTTTTTCCTGACCACTTTTATTATAGCGAACAGCCGGATCCCCACTGGATCCATGGAGCCCACCATTATGTCCCACAGCCGGGTCATCGGTTCACGGCTGTCCTACCTTGCGGATGATCCGGAGCGGGGGGACGTGGTGATTTTCCATTATCCGGATGACCCGTCGGGAAAGACGTATTTTGTGAAGCGGGTTATCGGCCTGCCCGGGGAGACCGTGGATATTGTGGAGGGGAAGGTCTATATTGACGGATCGGAGACGCCCCTTGACGAGCCCTATCTGGCGGAGCCCATGGAGCCGGAGCCGCCCATGCATTTTGAGGTGCCGGAGGGCTGCTACTTTATGCTGGGGGACAACCGGAACAATTCCAGGGACGCCAGGTACTGGAAAAATACCTATGTGGAGAAGGACAAGATCATTGCCAAGGTTCTGTTCTGCTACTTCCCAAGGCCCCATTTGATACGATGAGATTTACAGGACGGTTTAAACGGCGGACATGTGCCAGGGAGACCTGGTCTTCATGTCCGCCGTCTGAGCGATTATATATAATGAACCGGAGGAATAATGCGATGAATAAGCTGGCCATACAGCAGAGACGGGCAGGCTTTGCCGCCTTTTTTATCAGCGGTATCTGCGCTATCAGCAGCGGGGTGGTGGTGAGCCTTCTTCAGGAGGAGATGGGCTTTGCCTACGGAACCACAGGCACGCTGCTTGCGATGATGAATATAGGGAATCTGGCGGCGGGCTTCGCCGTCGCCTTTTTGTCCGGGAGTCTGGGCATGAAGAAAAGTGTGGCCCTGCTCACCGCGGGATATATGATTGGCTATGGGGCTATGGCAGTATTTTCACCTGTGGTCCTTCTCATGGCTGCCTTCTTTCTGGTGGGAATCGGGAAGGGGAGTACCATCAATACCTGTACCATTCTCATATCAGATAATTCGAAGGACCGCACCCGGGGGATGAACCTGATGCACAGCTGCTACGCGCTGGGGGCTCTTTTGTGCCCCTTTGTCATATCGGCGGCTTCTGTTTTTGCGCCGCGGCTTTCTATCGCGGCGCTGGCTGTCTGCGGAGGCCTTCTGTGGCTTACCTTTCTCCGCACGCCCATGGGCAGCTCTCGGGATAAAAAAGGAAAAGGTACGGACTGGAGCTTTTTGAGGAGTGGAAAATTTTGGCTTCTCACCGCCCTCATTTTCTGCCAGAACGGTACGGAGACCAGCGTCAGCGGCTGGATGGTTACATATTTTAAGGGGAGCGGGATCCTGACAGGGACGCTCAGCGCCTACACCGTGACGGTGATGTGGTCTGCCACCCTGGCGGCCCGGATGCTTTTTGCCTTTGTGTTCCCCATCAAGCGGGCAGAGCGGGCCATGACGATTATGTCTGCGGGCTGCCTGGTATTTTATTTTGGCCTTGTGCAGGCGGACAGCCAGTGGCCGGCCATCCTGCTCCTCTTTGCCTTCGCCGCCTTTATGGCCGGTTTAAATCCCACTGCAGTGGCCTGCGCCGGAAGGATGACCAGCGTGGCCAGCATGGGCATCATGCTGCC
>CALWMT010000274.1 GCA_944382045.1 uncultured Enterocloster sp.
TCACAAAGGATATGTCGGGATTTTCCGGGCTGACGAAGCTCCACCGCCTCAACCTCATCGTAAGCGGCATAGAAAGCCTGGCAGGGCTGGAAAACCTTACAGACATGCAGGAGATGGAGATTTCCGTCCAGGGCTCCGGCTCCTTCTCTGACCTGACGCCCTTATCCGGCATGACAAAGCTCCAGCGGCTGAGCCTCTACGCCGGCAATTCCTCTGCCCCCTTAAGTCTGGAGCCGCTGCGGCATCTGTCCAATCTGGGGACCGCAGAGCTTGGCCCCGCCTCCCGCATCGGGGACCGCTCGCCGGTGGAGCATGTGCAAAATTTAGACATCCATAACTAAAAGAGAACGATTCAGGATAGCTCCCCGTCCTGAATCGTTCTCTTTTAGCACGCTGGCGTGCTACTCCCTGCACGCCGGATACTCCAGCCTCTCCTTGCTGGCGGCCGTGGCCTTTGTAAGCTGCAGCACGGTCTCGCTGAAATACCGGGGCGGCACGGCGTCTAAGGCGTACCGGTCCCCCGCCTTGATGGTGTCGTACACGTAGCTGCCCCGCTTCACCGTGCCCGCGCGGTAGAAGGCGGCCCCGTAGACCGTCACCTCCTCATTTTCATCTCCCACGTAGCTGCCGGAAAACTCCAGCTCCACGCCGATTTCCCCGTCCTCCCGGTAAAAGGTGGTATAGACACCGGCGTCCTGGACCGAGCCCCGGTACCAGCCCATGGCCTGAAGCTTTCCGGAGAGGGAAAGGCCGTTTATCAGCATGCCGCCAAAGCGGGCCAGCTCCATTTTCCCCTTCTCCTCCTCCGTCACCCGGTATACGGGGCGGGAGAGCTGCTCGATGGGCTGCACAACCTCATAGTCAGCCAGCTGCTCCTTCCAGGAGGCCAGGTCTTCCCCGGTGAGCTCGATGGGATGGATTAGGCCAATCATTCCCTCCTCCGGGAAATCGTACTCCTCCTCGTCCACGGTGTTGAAGCTTCCGTCCTCCATATAGCGGAAGGTGTCCTTTAACGCCCCATTTTCATACACGCCCCAGATGAGGCCGATGGCAAACTGGTGCATCACCGGATTCTTTACAAAGAGCTCCCTCCAGGCCCCGGCCCTCCAGAGCCGCTCAGCGGTGAGGGCCTGCTCCAGCCGCAGACGCTGGTTGGCCGCGACGGTCTTTACCTGCTTTTTCAGCTGCTTAAACGCCTCGTAGGCCGCAGCCGCCTTCTCTGCGTCGTCCCGCTTTCCGGGGGCGGGCATATTTTTTAGCCGCTTTTTCTCCGAGTCGAATACCTCCAGCTCCAGGGCCGGCGTCAGATACACCTGAAAGCTTCTGGGACCGTAGTCAAAGGTCCGCCCCATGTCCTCCCCAAAGCCCAGGTCAGGCACAATGCGGTCCTCCAGCTCCGCCCGGCTCACCCCCAGGGAAACCGCCGCCTCGTCCAGAGCGCTGCCCGCCGCCTCCTTCACCTGGCGGAATTTGAACTTCCGGGAAATCTGGTCCACCAGAAGGAGGGCCTGGGCGCTTCCATTTAAGGCCAGGGCCTTCACAGCCTCCGCCGCCATAGCGCCCCGGGCGTGCTGGGGCCACTCTTCTATCTGCTTTTTAAACAGGGGCACAATGCCCTCCCCTCCGTGGATGGAAGCAGCGTAGAGCACCCATTTTTTCTTGGCCTCCGCCCCGGCGGACAGCCACTTGTCAAAGAGCTCCCTGGCAAATACGAAAAGCTCCTCCCCGGCAAGCGCCCCGGCAAGACGCGCGGCCTCCGGGCTCGGCCCAGCCGCCGTGCGGTCCGCGTAGGCTGCAAGGATTGCCGCCAGGTAATCCTCTGAGGCCGGCTCTCCGTTTGTCCTGTGCACCTGGGAAAATGGCGTTTCAAAGGCCCAGGAGACCTTTCTCTTTTTGCCGCCCTTTAACACGCGGGCCGCCAAGGCCTCCGGGGACTCGCAGGCAGCGGTGCTTCCCGCCCCAGGCGCTCCGGCACCGCCCCCAGACGAGGGCGCGCTTCCCGCCGGGACGCCTGACGCCCCCTGGGCTCCCCCATTTCCCTCCGTGCTCTCCACGCAGGTCAAAAGGAGCTCCCGCACGCCCTTGCTCTTTTCTGTCTCCAATGCCTTCCGAAGCTCCTCCTGATACGCCTCCGCTCCCCAGCTCTTTAACACCCGCACCGCCAGCTCCCGCTCCTGGCCCTTTTTGGAGGACAGGAAGGCAAGCATCTCGGGCTCCCACGCCCGATGTCCGGCACAGATAAGGGCCAGCGTGGCCCGCACCTGCTTGGAGCTGTCCTGGGCGCAGGCGAGAATGGTGTCCTTCTCCTTTTCCCAATACACGTCCAGCACCCGCAGGCAGATATCCCGGCCCACGGAGGTGCTGTTCTTAAGCGCCGTGAGAAATTCCTCCCGGCGGGCCATAAACCGGCGGGCCAGCGCATTTACCGCCCCGTCCAGAAAATGGTTCTTGTCCTGCTCGGAATAATAGGAGGAATAAATCCCCTCCATGGCGTCCGCAATGTACTGGATGGAAAGGCCTCCCCGCTCTAAAATTTTTATAAGCTCCTCAATCTTCTCCTTCATGAGAAGGCTGTCCCTTCCTCTGGGAAGAAGCTCATAGGAAAAATAGGCCCCCTGCGCTTTCAGCGCCTCCAGCACCAGGGCCCGCTCATAAAGGCCGCTGTCCTTTGCGCGGATGGTCTTTAACGTCTGGAAGCCCCGGGCATAATATCCATATCCCCCGCGCCAGGAATAGGCAAAGGGATAGAGGCTGTCCGCAGGCGCCTCGCCCCGCAGATACCGCTTGGCCTCCTCCCGCCCATTCTGAAACACCGTGTCTGCGGTGAGCTCATTTAACAGCTTTTCCATGTACTCTCCGCCGCCCTCCCGGTTCATCCTCTGGAAAAGCGCCGGATTCGCCTGGCGGACCTGTTCGCTGATAAACTGGTATTCCTCCGTTCCTGTGGAAGGCTTTAAGGCCTCTGCCAGGACAATTTCCGGGCACTGGGCAGCCATGCGCCGAAGGCCCTCCGCGGTCCGGCTTTTCACGTACCACTCCACCAGGACGGGCTCGCCCACGGGAAGGATTTTCTCCAGAACCGGCAGGCGCTCCTTAAAATAAGCGGGCTCGGACATCTGGCGGCAGGCATTTAACGTGTTTTCCGGATGCAGGACACTCATAACCTGCAGAAATGCCAGCAGGCTGGGGGAATGCTCCTGGGCCAGAAATGCGCAGCCTGAGAGCAGGGTCAGAAGATAGGGGGGCGCCTGCTTTCCCCGGAGCGCCCCATAGACCTCCTGGGGCAGCGGGCCATAGGGCCTTCCCCTGCGCACATAGTCCTCCAGAATTTTCTTCTCGTCCTCCCGAGCAATCTGGGGGCTGCACACGGCCGGAAGGCTGTCTATCAGATTGCTGACCAGAAATGCGGCTGTGCTTCCCGCGCCGTCCCCCTCTGCCGCGGAGGGCTTTCCTCCGGCGCCGTCTGCTGCGGCGCGGGTCCCTGCCGTGCCGGAGGCGTCCTCCGTCTTCCGTGACTTGTCTCCAAACACGGCCCCCAAAAGGCCGCTTATAAGTCCCCTGCTTTCCTTCTTAGGCGTCCTCTTATAGAGATGCAGGGCGGCGAGGAGCACCTTCGCATTGTCGTACTGATTATAGCACAGCTCCATGGCCCTTAAAGCGTCTGC
>CALWMT010000275.1 GCA_944382045.1 uncultured Enterocloster sp.
GGATGGTGTCAAGGAGCTCCCGGTCCACCCGGTCCTCCATATAGCAGAGGGCGATGTCCGTGTGGGAGCTTTCACCGGCGCTCATGATCTCCATGGTGAGCTTGGGATCACGGATCCGGCGCCGGATCAGGGCAGTGTTGAACACAAGAGTCTCCACAAATCCGTCCCGGGATCCCCGCATCACCTTGTCCTTGTCCGGCTCGCTCACGCTTCTGGCCGGATAGGTGCGGCAGTCGATGGTGAGGCATTTGTCATAGCCGTCAATGAACAGGCAGGAGATGCCGGAGAGCAGCTGGACAATCATCTGCTCCGAGTCCTTCACCAGCCCGATCTCCCCGTAGGGAAGGTATTCCTTGGAAAATTCGTGGACATCCTGGGGCATGTCCTCAGCCTTCAGGGAAGAAAAGCCCTGGAGGATGCGGAGAATGGTGTCGTCCTTGGTGAAGCCGTCAATAAAATACAGGCAGCCGTCACGGCCCCCTACATGGATCACCCGGTAAACCACATCAAAATTGGAGGCCACATTCAGCTTCTTGTGGAGATAGTCCATGTTGTCTGCTAAATTTTGAGAAAATTCCATTTTGTTCATCCTTTCCTTCCGCAGAGCGAAGAGCGTATCTGGCGGAAAGCAATTTTCAAACACCCTTTATTGTGCCCAAGACAGGAAAAAATATACACAAGGACACATGTCTGCCGCAAGCGGACATGCTGGAGTTTTTTATAGAAAATCCAGTAAAATTTGAAAGTAATCCGCTGATTTGCACAATATCCATTGACAAATGCTGGAAATGATGCTATAGTGAGTTTCGTAAGAAGCACAAAGGGGTGCCTTACAGGTTTTTGTTTGGTATGGGGATGCCGAACGTATAGTGTGACGGTTTTTGTACGTGACCAAGAGCTGCCTTCTGTGGGGGAATGGCAGCTCTTCTTTTTATGTGCGATGCATGCAGGGCGGCTGGCGGGATAGGAATTTCTATTGACAGATTTCCTGTGGGAATAGTATGATAATTTTGCAGAAGCGCTTAAAGGATGGGAATAAATATGCTGGTATCGACAAAAGGGCGGTATGCCCTGCGGACCATGGCGGATCTGGCTCTGCATGGAAATGGAAGGCCGGTAAAGATAAAGGACATCGCAAAAAGACAGGGAATTTCTGGGAAATATCTGGAGCAGATTGTGGCTCTTCTCTCCCGCGCCGGCTTGGTGAGGAGTATACGGGGGAATCAAGGGGGATACTATCTGGCAAAGGAGCCGTCAGAATATACGCTGGGGATGATTCTGCGGGTTACGGAGGGACATCTGGCTCCGGTAGACTGCCTGAGCGGGGAGGAGAATCCCTGTGACCGGCAGCAGGACTGTGTGACTTTGCGCCTGTGGCAGGAGCTGGACGCTGCAATTTCAAGTGTGGTGGATAAGTATACGCTGGCGGATCTGGCAGAGTGGCAGAGGGAGAGGGACGCACAGCAGTAAGCGGCAGCTCTGCCGCAAAGAGAATGAATTCGGAGGTGCCTTTTTATGGAAGGAACAACAGGCTTGCTTTCCGCATTTCAGGCCTGGCGGAAGAGACCAGCGGTGCGTCTGGGCATTACCCTGGCGGCGGTGGTCGTGTCCGCCCTGGTGCAGACCTATGCGATACAAGTATTTGTGCGCCCGGCAGGGATCATTTCCGGCGGATTTACCGGACTTGGCATGCTGGTGGAGCAGCTGGGAGCCCTAAAGGGAATAAATATACCGCTGCAGGCGGTGCTGCTTATCCTCAATATTCCTGTGGCACTGCTGTGCTGCAAGGGAATCAGTGTCCGCTTTACCGCGGTTTCCCTGGCGCAGGTGGCGCTGACCAGCTTTTTCCTCCAGGTCTGCTCCTTTGCTCCCATATTTGTGGAGGAATTCTTGAATGTGATCTTCGGCGGCGTGGTCATGGGCGCCTCCATCGTCATTGCCCTGCGGGGAAATGCATCCACCGGCGGGACGGATTTTATCGCCCTCTATGTATCGAACAAGACGGGACGCTCCATATGGAGCTTTGTATTTATGGGAAATGCACTGATGTACTGTCTGTACGGCGTGATCTTTGGATGGCAATTCGCGGGGTATTCGATCATCTTCCAGTTCATCTCCACGCGCATGATCTCCGCCTTCCATCATCGTTATGATCTGGTGACCATTCAGGCCACTACGGCCAAGGGGCCGGAGGTGGTAGAGGCCTATATCGGGCATTTCCGCCATGGGATTTCCTGTGTGGAGGCAATCGGCGGATACAGCAAGAAAAAGATGTACCTTCTCAATACCGTGATTTCCTCCTACGAGGTAAATGACGCGGTCCATGTTATGCACAATGCAGACCCTCATGTGATCATCAATGTGCTGAAAACAGAGCAGTTTGTGGGGAAATTTTACCGGGCTCCTCTGGAATAGGGGGACCAGGAATCCGAGATGGATGCTTTTACGGCGCGGGATATCTGCGGACGGGATTAGAGCCCGCAGATATCCCGCACTGCTTCCGCGGCCATGAGAAGGCCAGCGGCAGGGGGAACAAAGGCAGTGCTTCCGGGGATTGACCGGCGGGAGCCTGCGGCAGCTGCCTCCTCAGGCGAAGGAGGGGCCGGAGTCAGAGGCTGTTCCGGGGACCAGCAGACCTTAAGAGAGGGGATCTGCCGCGCTTTGAGTTCTCTGCGCATGACGCGGCAGAGCGGGCAGACAGAAGTCTCTTTTATGTCGGATATGCGAAGAAGCTCCGGATGGAGCTTGTTGCCTGTTCCCATGGCGGAAATCAGGGGGATGCGGTTCGCGCTGGCATAGGAGGCCAGGGCCAGTTTGGCAGCGACCGTGTCAATGGCGTCCACAATATAGGTAAGAGGCGCGTCTCCCATGGCCTGCCGGATATCCGCGAAGAGGGCGTCCGTATTGTCGGGAAGCACAAATGTTTCATAAGTAAGTGTCTGAATCCGGGGACAGATGTCCCGGATTTTTTCTTTCATGACCTGAGTCTTGGGCAGGCCAAGGGTGCTGTGAAACGCCACGGCCTGCCGGTTTATATTCGTCAGGGACACCGTGTCATTGTCTATCAAAATAAGGCGGCCCACCCCGCACCGCGCCAGGGCCTCGGCGGCGTGGGAACCCACCCCTCCGAGGCCGAAGACGGCGACGGAGGCAGAGGACAGGCGGGAGAGAGCGGAGGAGCCGATCAGCATTTCCATTCTTGAAAATTCGTGTGGCATGGAACCATCCTTTCTTGTATAACTGACAATACATATGGGAAAACGCCCCCAAGGACATCCGGGAACAGCCCTGCGGGCGGAGATCCGTCTGTCCGCAGGGCATAAAAATAAAGCCCTGTTGGTGTGGTAGTAGTGGTGCAGGGCTTTATCTGATGCACAGAACATACGTTCCGAGCATATTCAGTATACTTCATCTCCGCACATTCGTCAAGGTATTTTGATAAAAAATTATGGCGGCAAATTAGCTGCCTGCTGCAAAATGATATATGCAGGCGAAAAAAAGTGACAATATTGCGGTAAAATGTACTAGAAGGATAATTGACCCCCGCCGTGTTGTGTGATAAAATTAAATATATTAGAAATTGGGGGGGGGGGGAATTAAGCTGATCCCCCGGCCAAAGGAGGTAAGAGGGGCGAATGGTCTGCAAAACGGG
>CALWMT010000276.1 GCA_944382045.1 uncultured Enterocloster sp.
TTAAAAGAGACTGTAAAAACATGCCCCATTCGGCCCCATTTTTACAGTCTCTTTTCCTAACCTTTCTGAAAATCTTCTGCCTACAGGCAGTGTCCTCTCTCCTTCATCACCTGGATCACCTGGTCCACGTACCGCTCGCAGGTCTCCATATCCGGGGCTTCCACCATCACCCGCACCACGGGCTCCGTGCCGGACTGGCGCAGAAGGATGCGGCCATTGCTTCCCAGAGCCTCCGCCACCTTCTTTGTCTCCGCCTGGACGGCCTCATCCTCCTGGGCCGCCTTCTTATCCTCCACGCGCACATTCTTTAACACCTGGGGATAAATCTCCACCTCGGAGGCCAGCTTCGCCAGAGTCTGCTTCTTCTCCAGAATCACCTCCATCACCTTTAAGGAGGTGAGGATTCCGTCCCCTGTGGTGGCGTGCTTGCTGAAAATAATGTGGCCGGACTGCTCGCCGCCCAGGCAGCGCCCGGTGGCCGCCATATTCTCGTAGACGTACTTATCGCCCACCGCAGTCTTCTCGTAGCCGATGCCCTCCCGCTCAAATGCCTTATAGAGACCAAAGTTGGACATCACCGTGGTCACCACCGTATTGTCAAAGAGGCTTCCCTGCTCCTTCATATACTTGCCGCAGATAAACATGATGCGGTCGCCGTCCACCACCTGTCCGTCTGCGTCCACCGCGATGCAGCGGTCCGCGTCCCCGTCGTAGGCAAAGCCCACGTCGCACTTCTCCTGGAGCACGAATTTCTGGAGCTCCTCAATATGGGTGGATCCGCAGTTTTCATTGATATTTAAGCCGTTGGGCTCATTGTGGATCACATGGGTCTCCGCGCCCAGGGCGTCAAACACGTTCTTGGCAATGGCGGAGGCGCTTCCGTTGGCGCAGTCCAGAGCCACCTTCATATTCTTGAAGGAGCGGGTGGCGATGGAGATGAGGTAGCCAATGTAGCGGTTCCGGCCTGCGGCAAAATCCACAGTCCGCCCGATGGCGTCCTTCTTTGCCAGGGGAATCTCCCCCATGGCGCCGTCCAGATACGCCTCGATCTTCTCTATCACAGACTCCTCCAGCTTCTCTCCCCGCTCATTGATCACCTTGATGCCGTTGTCATAGTAGGGATTATGGCTGGCGGAAATCATAATGCCGCACTGAAACCCTTCGGTGCGCACCACATAGGACACGCTGGGGGTGGTAGTCACGTGGAGAAGATACACATCCGCCCCGGAGGCCGTGAGGCCTGCCACCAGCGAATACTCGAACATGTAGCTGCTCCGGCGGGTATCCTTGCCGATCACAATGCGGCAGCGGGCATCCGGCGCGTCCTGTCTATAGTACCAGCCCAGGAAACGGCCCACCTTGTAGGCATGCTCCACCGTCAAATCCACATTGGCCTCCCCGCGGAAGCCATCCGTTCCAAAATATTTTCCCATCTTACTCATTCCTTTCACAATACTCCGTCAAAAATCCATCCTCACTCCCACAGCCCCTTCTCCCTGAGGGCCGCAAGATATCTCCCCAGCGCATCCTGCCAGGCGGGCAGGCGCTCAAACCCATTTTCCGAAAGCTTCTCCTTGCTCATGCGGCTGTTAAAGGGCCGTTTCGCCTTGGCGGGAAATCCCGAGGAATCCACCGGCGTCACCTTCACATCCTTCATGCCTGCCTGGCGGAAAATCTCGCAGGCAAATTCATACCAGCTGCAGAGCCCCTCGTTGGTGGCGTGATAGCGGCCATATTTCTCCGTCTGAATCATATCCACCAGCAGGCGGGACAGATCCGGGGTATAGGTGGGGGAGCCGATCTGGTCGTCCACCACGCTCACCGCGCCTCTCTCCGCTCCGAGCCGCAGCATGGTCCGCACGAAGTTCTTTCCGTAAACTCCAAACACCCAGGCGATCCGCACGATAAAGTACTTGTCAAGGGCCTGCTCCACAGCAAGCTCCCCCTCGTACTTGGTCTGCCCGTACATGTTGAGAGGCTCCCTGAGATCATCTGGCTCCCAGGGCCGCTCCCCCTGGCCGTTGAACACATAGTCTGTGCTGATGTACATCATCTTGATATCCAGCTCCCGGCAGACCTGGGCCACATGCTTCGTCCCCTCGCTGTTGATTCTCCGGCAAAGCTCCGCGTTATCCTCCGCAGCGTCTACTGCAGTATATGCAGCGCAGTGGATAACTGCATCCGGCTGCTTTTCCGAAATCACCCGCCTGCAGGCTTCGGCGTCGGTGATGTCCATGTCCTCCACGTCCACTCCGATGCCCGCAATCCCGCGGGCTTCTAATTCCGCCATCAGGTCCTGGCCCAGCTGTCCCTTGGCCCCGGTCACCAGTACTCTCATGCCTTCTCTCCTTCCTCCAGGCGCTCGCCGTACATCTTGTCAAAATAGCTGCTGTACTCCCCGCTCAGAATGTTCTTCCACCAGTCCTGGTTGTCCAGATACCACTGAATGGTCTGGCGGATGCCCGTGTCAAAGGTATACTTGGGCTTCCAGCCAAGCTCCGTCTCAATCTTTGTGGGGTCAATGGCATAGCGCCGGTCGTGGCCCGGCCGGTCCGTCACAAAGCGGATCAGGCTCTCGGGCTTCCCGAGCTCCTTTAAAATGGTTTTCACTACATCCAGGTTGGTGCGCTCATTGTGGCCGCCGATGTTGTAGACCTCCCCCACACGGCCCTTGTGGATCACCAGATCAATGGCCTCGCAGTGGTCAGACACATGGAGCCAGTCGCGCACGTTCTCCCCGGTGCCGTAGACCGGAAGCTCCTCGTCCGCCAGAGCCCGGCTGATCATCAGGGGGATGAGCTTTTCCGGGAAATGGTAGGGGCCATAGTTGTTGGAGCACCGGGACACGGTCACCGGAAGCCCGTAGGTTCTGTGGTAGGCCAGGACAAAGAGATCCGCGCTGGCCTTCGAAGAGGAATAGGGGCTGGAGGTGTGCAGGGGCGTCTCCTCCGTAAAGAAGAGATCCGGCCGGTCTAAGGGCAGATCCCCGTAGACCTCATCCGTGGACACCTGGTGATAGCGCTTGATGCCGTAGGTACGGCAGGCGTCAAGCAGGGTGGTGGTTCCCATCACATTGGTGCGCACAAAGGCCTCCGGATCCGTGATAGACCGGTCCACATGGCTCTCCGCAGCGAAATTCACCACCATGTCCGGCTTCTCCTTCTCGAACAGGTCAAAGATAAATGCACGGTCCGCGATATCCCCGCGGACAAAGCGGTAATTCGGCTTGTCCTCCACCGGCTTTAGATTCTCCAGATTCCCCGCGTAGGTAAGGAGATCCAGGTTGATGATCTCATACTCCGGGTACTTATTTACCATGTGCTGTACAAAATTACTGCCGATAAAGCCGGCTCCGCCGGTTACGATTATTTTCATTTTTCAATTCCTCCTTAGAAAGGGCAGGCCTCCCGCAGAGGGCAGCAGCTCCCCTGCCGGCCGCCCGGCATTCTAAAATTCCCGATTGTGGAGCTTATCCACATATTTTCCATCCAGAACATCCTTCAGGTACTTGCCGTACTGGTTCTTCTTGAGGATCTCGTAGGTCTCCAGCACCTGCTCCTTCGTAATCCATCCCCGCAGGTAGGCAATCTCCTCCAGGCAGGCAATCTTGCGGTGCTGGTGGGTCTC
>CALWMT010000277.1 GCA_944382045.1 uncultured Enterocloster sp.
ATTCCTGCCGCCAGGACCGGGATATGAAAGGCCTCCTGGGCCACCTGGGAAATCGTGTTGGATTGAATCAGGGTAGCTCCGCAGTTCTGGATAAAAAGCAGAGCTGCCACCAGGGCTCCCACGCCCTTCCAGTTCAGGCCATTGGCAATATAATACATAGGGCCTCCGGCAATATTCCCCTTCCCATCTCTTCCATGGTACCGTACCCCCAAGGTAATCTCTCCGAACTTTGTGGCCATTCCGAAGAAAGCGGCCGTCCACATCCAGAACAGCGCTCCTGGCCCGCCGGAGAGAACCGCAGTAGAAACTCCCACAATATTCCCGCTTCCTACACAGCTTGCTATGGCCGTGCAGAGCGCCTGGTAGGAGGAGCATTTTTCTTTGTCCTGCGCCTTCCTTCTGCCTCCGCCAAACACACCCTTTGGAATAAGAAAAAGGCAGCGCAACTGGATAAAGCCAGTCATAACCGTATAATAAATGCCCAGCCCAACCAGAGCAAAGAGAAGCCAGTCTCCCCAAAGAAAATCCGCTAATTTACCAAAAATAGATTCTATGATATCCACATCCAGACTCCTTATCCCAGCAGATTTTTTCCTTCCGCAGTTTCGAGAACCGCACCCATCAGACCGGCCAGAGTGGGCGCCACGTCAATCAGCCGCACGCCCTCGATATTCCCCTTGGAGATTCCCGGTCCCGCCAGCATAAAGGACGCGCGCATCTCGGGAAATTCCTCGCTGTAGCCGTGCTGGGCTTTCTGGGTCAGGCGGGTACGGCAGTATTCTCCCTCCGTATCGTCCCGCAGCTCGTAGCCCTTCTTCGACACCAGCACATAAGCCGCCTGGGGGAAGCCTCCCCGGGCCCTTGCTTCTTCTCCTGTCAGAATCTCCAGAATCCCGCTGTTCTCATCTTCTAAAAGGCGCTTCATCACTCCGGCGAGCGCCTGGGCCGCCTGGTTGTCCCCGGAATCCTTCAGGCGGATCTCCGCTGTGCCGCCCGCTCTCTGGCTGAATGCCTTCCAATCCGTCACCTTTCCGTTCTCATCCGTCTCAATCAGCCCGGCTTCCTTTAAAAGCACGTTGGGGCTGATGTTATGGGTATTATCCAGGGAGCCATGGTCGGAAACCACGCAGATATATACATTATCCCCCGTTATGCGCTTTGCCTCCGCAAAGAGCCCGCCCAGCATCCGATCAATCTTTTCTAGGCTGGCAGCCGCCTCCCGGCTGTATACGCCGTGCTGGTGAGCGCTCTCGTCAAAGCTTGCGAAATACGCGGACATAAAGAACGGTTTCTCTTCTATGACTGGTTCCAGCTTATTTTTTAACATCCACACAGCAGCCTTTCCTCTCTGCTGGTCCCCTTCATCGGACAGATCCAGTCCGCCCGCGTACCGGCCAATGTCCTTTTCCATCTCGGAAATAAGTCCCTGAGGCTGCGCCACCGCGTCGATAAAGGCGCTGTCCAGCTCGGATCCGTCCCACCAGTATTCCGGCGCAATGTAGTCCCCTTTCGCCCCTACGGAGGTGGGAAATGCCACGCTGGCGCAGCAGTATCCGGCTTCCTTGGCCGCCTCCCACAGCGTCTTCACCTTTTTGGTCGCGAACCAGTGTCATGCGCCCAGATGCTCCCCTGTGGGATCAAAAATCCCGTTGTTCACCGTGCCGTGGGTGGCGGGATTGGTTCCCGTAATCATGCTCTCATGGCAGGGATACGTAAATGTGGGAAATACGCTCTTCATCCCCTCCCTGGCCGTCAGCCCCTGCTCCACAAGGCACTTGCTGATGTTGGGCAGGCTGACCCCCAGGCGCTCCTGCTCAAATACAAACTCCGGCTTTAATGCGTCAACCGATACCAGCAGCACGCTGGCCCGCTCCTGTATTGTATTCATTTTGGAATCCATCTTCATTTTCCTTTCCTTCCCTGGAAACCACAATCTTCACCCCTGCATCCTCAAAGGCTTTCTTCTGCGAGAAGGATATGCCCGAATCCGTGATAATCATAGAGACCGCGTCAACCCCGCACATTCTTACCAGCGAATTGACCCCCAGCTTGGAGCTGTCCGTGATGACAATGGTCTGCTCCGCGGCCTCCATCATCTTGTTCTGCACAAGAATCTCATCCATCCTCGGATAGGTAATCCCCCGCTCCACGGAAATCCCGCAGGTTGTGAGAAAAAAGGTGTCCACATTAATTTTAGAGAATATAAGGGTCGCAATATCTGACACGAACGCCTCCTCGTCCGGCCGGTAAATCCCTCCCGTCATCACCAGGGTGATGCCCTGGGCGTCTGACAGCTCATTGGCAACCGCAAGGGAATTGGTCACCACCGTGAGGGAGCGGAATTTTTCCCGGATGACCTTCGCCAGGGCCAGGGCTGTGGTTCCGGAGTCCAGGGCGATGGCCTGCCCCTCCCGGATATATGCGGCGGCCTCCTGCGCCACCCATTCCTTCGGCTCGGGGTTTTCCGTCCGGCGCTTATCAAAGGATGTATAAGAAGCTCCGTTCTCCCCGGATGGCTCCAGCCCCATGGCGCCGCCATGAATCCGCTTTAACAGATTCCTGGCTTCCAGATTTTCCAGGTCCCTGCGTATGGTCTCCCTGGAAGTCCCCAAAAGTGCACAGAGGGTACTGGTCTTCACGCTCCCTTCCCGGTCCAGCACATTCAATATTTCCTTATATCTCTGTTCCGACAGCATAAAAACAACTCCTTTTTGTCATCAAATCCGTTTTCTGCGGTCAGCATAACACATTTTTACACATTTTGCAAGCCTTATTTTTGTATTTTTACTTATTTTTGCAATTTTATGCTCATTATTCCAAATGTATATCTATAGAAAGTGCACTTTTTTGCAAATAATTACACATTTTGTCTTGACATTGCACAAATATGCAACTATACTAGGAGCTGTCAAATCCGTTTCGCGTTCTGCGCTGAACAGGCGCAGGCACTCATGAAATATATCAATGAATATTATGAGGTGAAAGGTTATGTCTGAGCAGAAGAAAAAGACATTAGACAAAAAATGGATTTCCTTCGGCGCCCTGATGCTGGGAGCCGGCACGATTTACAAATTAGGCTTTATGAAGGATGCCTTCTATGTTCCTATGCAGGAATTTATGGGGCTCTCCCACACGCAGATCGGAACCGCGGTCAGTGTAGCGGGACTTATCTCCACCTTTGGCTTTCTGGCTTCTATTTACCTGACAGACCGGATTTCCAAAAAAGTAATGATTCCTCTGTCCTTAATCGGTATCTGCCTGTGCGGCCTGTGGCTCTCCACATTTCCATCCTATCCGGTATTTCTTTTGATTTACTGCCTGCTGGCAGTGTGCGCTGATATGCTTTATTGGCCCACCATGCTGAAGACGGTCCGCCTTCTGGGAACTGAAGACGAACAGGGACGAATGTTCGGCATCATGGAGGCCGGGCGCGGTCTGATGGACACAATTGTGGCATTCTGTGCTCTGGGCATCTTCTCTGCCTTGGGAAGCACAGCCTCTGCCCTGCGCATGTCTATCTTATTTTATTCCCTAGTTCCCGGCGCAATTGGACTCATCATGTATTTCCTCTTAGAGCCCGATGAGGCTCCTAAAAAGAGCGGGGCAGACGGCAGG
>CALWMT010000278.1 GCA_944382045.1 uncultured Enterocloster sp.
TCGGCCTTCCCTTAAAGGTACGGGCCATGAAGATGGCGGAGTTAAAGGAAGAGAAGAAGAATTAGCGCGCCAGCCTGGCCAGATAGCAAATCAGGAAACGTGCGCTGCCAGGCGCACCGCGTCAAAAAAACTGCTGCGGACACAGCCGGTATTCTATACCGCCAAGATCCGCAGCAGTTTTTCTCTGCCCTGTCAGTCAATTTTCTATTCATCCCAAAGGATTCCCCGCACCTCTCCGAAGGGCCTGACCGCTGGCTGATTCTCTCTGTGCACTCCGATGTGCTTCTCCATCCACACCATATCATACCAGCGGTTGAATTTATACCCACATTTCACAAACCTTCCCACAAGGCGGTAGCCCATGCGCTCATGAAAGTACACGCTGTCATTGGCAAGATAAGGGTCTGCCCCGTCCACGCAGGCAATGCAGGCATTTACATTCAGAATATTCTGCTCCCTCAGCGCTCTTTCAAGCTCTCCATACAGCAGTCTTCCCATTCCGGACCTGCGGCAGTCTCTCCGCACATACACTGTGCTCTCCACCGCCCAGTCATAGGCCGCCCGCTCCTTAAAGGGCCCGGCATACGCATAGCCCAAAATCCGTTTTCTGTCCTCCACTACCAAAT
This sequence comes from uncultured Enterocloster sp., assembly GCA_944382045.1. Taxonomy (GTDB): domain Bacteria; phylum Bacillota; class Clostridia; order Lachnospirales; family Lachnospiraceae; genus Enterocloster. Next base: position 627 of record CALWMT010000278.1, read on the forward strand.
ACGGATATCGTTCCAGCGTATGACGTATGCGCATTTTGAATTCCCGCAGTGAAGGGACCTGATACTCGAATGTAATAGCCGTATGCTCCACATACGGAGCATACAGGGCAAGCAGCTCTTCTGCATCGCTCTCCGCCGCCGGCCGGACCCATATATTTGTCTCCACCTTTGTATTCTCCTTTTTCTGTACCTTCCACTGTTCTTCCCGCTGTCTCAGGCAGCCGGCCTGTCACGCATCTCCCGGCCTGTCATAGAGCACAAAATGATTTCTCTGAAAATCCAGAATCCCCTCCGCCTTCATCTTGCTCAGCTCATTGGACATCGCACTTCTGTCCACACAGAGATACTCTGCCAGCTCCTGCCTGCTATGGGGAATGTCAAAGCTTCTGCCGCCCTGGGCGACCGCCTCTTTAGACAAGTAGGACAGAAGCTTGTCCCTGGTCGTCCTCCGGCAGATATGCTCCAGCTTGTCCTCCAGCTTTACATTGTTCTCCGAGACCATGCGGAGCATGTTGTGAATCATCCGGGTATGAAAGCTGCAGGCAAGGGAGCAGAATGTGATCATTCTCTGATAATTCAAAAATAGAACACGGCAGCTTCCCTGGGTCAGCACGCTCACCGGGAGCACCGGAATCCTCGCACAGGAGTACGCCTCCCCAAAGGTCTCCCCCTCCCGGATATGATAGAGCTCCTCCTGCTTTCCCCAAAAATTCTCATGAAGCACCACTGCCCTTCCCTGGAGCAGAATCATCACCTGATTCATGGATTCTCCCATGCGGAAAATATATTCCCCGTCCTCATACATGGTATCCTCTGCCGCGGTGCATTTGAGGAGGGTGTAAAGCTCGTCCTCATTGATCCCATAAAACAGAGGGGATTTTTTTGCTAAATGGAGATATTCGTCCATTTCAGCCTCCTTATTGTTGTATTTACAACATCTTTGTTGTAAATATTATATACTTCCCCTCATATTCTGTCAATCCTCTCTCTGTGCCATCAATCTCTCTCTATATACCGCAATCACCTTTTTCATTGCTTCCGGTCCAGGAGCTCCCAGTGTCTGCCTTTTGTCCACGCAGGTCTTCATGCTGATCGCCTCATACACATCCTGGTCAAATACCGGGCTGATCCTCCTATACTCCTCCAGAGGCAGATCATCCAAGGCAATTCCCTTTTCTATGCAGAGAAGCACCAGCTGCCCCACAATCCCGTGTGCATCCCGGAAAGGAACTCCCTTATTCACCAGATAGTCCGCCGCATCCGTGGCATTGGTAAACCCATGCCGTGCGCTGGCCTCCATCACATCCTTCCGGAAGGACATAGAGGCAATCATCCCTGTAAAGAGGGACAGACAGCCCTTCACTGTGTCCACCGCGTCAAAGGTCAGCTCCTTATCCTCCTGCATATCCTTATTGTAGGCCAGCGGAAGCCCCTTCATCGTGGTGAGGAGCGCGACAAGCGCGCCGTAAACCCGGCCGCATTTTCCGCGGATGAGCTCCGCAATATCCGGATTCTTCTTCTGCGGCATAATGCTGCTGCCCGTGCTGTAGGAATCATCCAGCTCCACGAACCGGTACTCATTGGTATTCCAGATAATAATCTCCTCGCAGAAACGGCTCAAATGCATGGATATGGTGGAGAGGGCCGCCAAAAGCTCGATAAGGTAATCCCGGTCTGCCACAGAGTCCATGGAATTTAATGTCGGCCCTGCAAAATCAAGAAGGCTGGCTGTATACTCCCGGTCAAGCGGATAGGTAGTGCCAGCCAGAGCGCCGGATCCCAGGGGACAGTAGTTCATCCGTCTCCGAATATCCGAAAGCCGGCTCCGGTCCCTGGAAAACATCTCAAAATATGCCCCCACATGGTGGGCCAGAGTAATCGGCTGCGCCTTCTGCAGGTGGGTAAAGCCCGGCATATAGGTTTCCGTATTTTTCTCCATAACCTCCAGAAGCTCCAGAAGCAGGCCTTCCACCAGTCCGTCCAGCTCGTCAATCTCATCCCGGATATAGAGCTTCATATCCAAAGCCACCTGGTCATTCCTGCTTCGGCCTGTGTGAAGCCGCTTTCCCGCCTCGCCGATCCGCTCCGTCAGAGTTCCCTCTACAAACGAATGAATGTCCTCATATCCAGAATCGGTGGATATAGTCAGTTTTCCGCTCTCTAAATCCTCCAAAATCCCTTCCAATCCGCGGATAATATCATCTCTATCCTTTTCTGACAGAATTCCCTGCTTTGCCAGCATTTTTACGTGGGCAATGCTTCCCCGTATATCCTGGCGGTAAAACTTTTGATCAAATGACAGCGACTCGTTGAAATTGTGCACCAGCTGATTGGTCTCCTTTGTAAAACGTCCTCCCCAAAGCTTCATCGTCTCTCGTCTCCTATTCTTTTTTATTCTTCCTATGCCAGATCTGTCCAGCTCCTGCCAGAAGCACCAGCAGCCCAACAGAAGCAGCCGTGATGATTCTTCCCTCTTTGAGTCCCTTCGGCATATAAGACAGCTGAATTTCATGCTCTCCCGCCTCCAGCTCAATCCCCAAAAATGTGTCAAACACAGGCCTTGCATCCGCAGCGGCCCCGTCCACCCAGACGGTCCACCCCTCGTCATAGGGGATTGTCGTAAACAGTGTTCCCCTCTCCTTGGCGTCCACTCTTCCTGCAAGCTCACTGTCCTCAAACATGGTGAGCTCCAGCGGGCTTGTATTCATAGACTCATACACCTCCATGAGTCCCTTGGGATTAAACCGCCAGACCTCCGCCTGCAGGGTAGGGCTTCCCTCATTTTCCGCCTCTAGGAGAACCTCCTGTCCCTCCAGAATATGGCCCAGCTCCAAAAAATACCCCCGTTCCACATTGTCAAAGCCCAGGCTTATCTCCCCGATCACTGCGGAAACACTCTCGACCCGCTTATTTGTTACATATACATAATAGTCTCCCGTGTCCTCCGCCGTAAAGATCAGCTTT
>CALWMT010000279.1 GCA_944382045.1 uncultured Enterocloster sp.
AGGCGTCAAGCTTGCTTGTAAGCAAGGTTTTGCCCCTTCCTGCACATCGGATGGACATCCGATGCTTCTTGCCCGGCTTTTGCCGGGCAAGAAGATACCCGCCGTCTGAGCTATTACGAAAAATATCCCTAAATAACCAATAGCAGCACAAAAGGAGCATCCCCCATGGGAACATGGAACACGAGAGGCCTCCGGGGCTCAACCCTGGAGGATTTTATTAATCATACAAATGACAGCTATCGGGAGAAGCATCTGGCATTGATTCAGAAGATTCCCACCCCCATCACCCCTATCGAGATTGACAAGGCCAGCCGCCACATCACGCTGGCCTATTTTGACCAGAAGAGCACGGTAGATTATATCGGAGCCGTTCAGGGGGTTCCCGTGTGCTTTGACGCAAAAGAATGCGCGGTAAAGACATTTCCCCTGCAGAACCTCCACCCCCACCAGGTGCGTTTTATGGAGGAATTTGAGGAGCAGGGCGGCATTGCCTTCATTATTCTGTATTTTACAGCACAGGACGAGATTTACTACATTCCCTACCGGCATATCGCCGTATTCTGGAAGCGGATGGAGGAGGGCGGCCGCAAGAGCTTTACCTATGAGGAGGTGGACAAGTCCTGGCGCATCCGCTCCCACCGGGATATGCTGGTCCACTATCTGGAAATGATAGCGAGAGACCTGGCGGAACGGGAGCACTGAGTATTGACAATTTTCGCTCCATCCCGTATAATAAAGCAGGCACGTTACCATGCTATCACTTTACTATAATAAAGCAAAGGACAGCGAAGACAGGAGAGCAGCATGACAGGAAAGAATAAACTGATTCACACGCCGGAGGGCGTGCGGGACATCTACAATGGAGAATGCCGGAAGAAGCTGGCCATTCAGGAAAAGATTTTAAATGTTTTTTACCTCTACGGCTATGAGCACATTCAGACGCCGAGCTTTGAGTTTTTTGATATTTTCAGCAAGGACCGGGGGAGTGTGAGCTCCCAGGAAATGTTCAAATTTTTTGACCGCGACAACAATACCTTGGTTCTGCGGCCGGATATGACGCCGGCAGTGGCCCGGTGCGTGGCAAAATATTTTATGGATGACCCCATGCCCCTGCGTCTCTGCTATCTGGAGCGCACCTTCAAGAACAACAGCAGCTACCAGGGCCGCTTAAAGGAGCGGGCAGAATCCGGCGCGGAGCTCATCGGGGATGACTGTGCGGACGCGGACGCAGAGGTTATCGCCATGGTCATTGACAGCCTGAAGGCTGCGGGCCTGAAAGAATTCCAGGTGGAGCTGGGCCATGTGGCATTCTACCGGAGCCTGGCGGCGGAGGCCGGGCTTGCAGAGGAGACGGAAGAAGAGCTGAACCGGCTCATTGAGAATAAAAATTATTTCGGCGCGGAGGAGCTTCTCAGGAGCCTGGACATCCGGGAGGACCTGCGGCAGGCCTTCCTGGCCCTGCCTGAGCTTTTCGGGCCCATGGAACAGATTCAAAGAGCCGCAAACCTCACCGGCAATCCCCAGGCCCTGGAGGCGGTCCGCCGCCTGGAGGCCGTTCACAGGATCTTAGCGGACCGAGGTCTTGAGCGCTTCGTCTCCTATGATTTGGGAATGCTCAGCCGCTATCAATATTACACAGGCATTATTTTTAAGGCCTACACCTATGGAACCGGGGACTACATCGTCACCGGCGGACGGTATGACAAGCTTCTGGTGCAGTTCGGAAAGGACACCCCTGCTGTGGGCTTTGCCATCGTAGTTGACCAGCTGATGGCAGCACTCAGCCGGCAGGGCATCGATGTGCCGGTGAAGCTTATGAATACCATTCTTCTCTATGAGGAGTCCGCCCGTCCGGGCGCTATGGCTTTGGCGGACCGGCTTCGCAGCCAGAAAATGGCGGTGCAGGCCATGCGCAGGCAGGAGGGCCGCCCGCTTGCAGATTATGAAGCCATGGCCAGAGGCCGGGGACTTCGCAATCTCCTCTATCTGGCAGGGGATGGCAGCAAGGTACAGGCCATCGATATGGTGAACGGAAGCCGTGACAGCATTCCATTGGCTTCGTATATGTAAGAACAGCCCGTATTCCGGCTGAGAAAGGAAGAAGCATTCCATGCGATATTTAACCATTGCCCTGGCAAAGGGCAGGCTGGCCAAAAAAGCCATGGAGCTGTTTGAGGCCATTGGGATTTCCTGTGAGGAGATGAAGGACAAGGACTCCCGCAAGCTTATTTTTACAAATGAGGAGCTGGGCATGCGCTTTTTTTTGGCAAAGGCCAGCGACGTGCCGACCTACGTGGAGTACGGTGCGGCGGATATCGGAATTGTGGGAAAGGACACCCTTCTGGAGGAGGGGCGCAAGCTCTACGAGGTTATGGATTTGGGCATAGGAAGATGCAGAATGTGCGTCTGCGGCCCGGCCTCCGCCAAGGAGATGCTGAAGCACCATCAGCTCATACGGGTGGCGACCAAATACCCCCGCATTGCAAAGGATTATTTTTATAACCAGAAATACCAGACCGTGGAAATCATAAAGCTCAGCGGCTCCATCGAGCTTGCCCCCATTGTGGGGCTCGCCGAGGTCATCGTGGACATTGTGGAGACAGGCTCCACCCTGCGCGAAAACGGCCTTGAGGTGCTGGAGGAGGTCTGCAGCCTCTCCGCCCGGATGGTGGTAAATCAGGTGAGCATGAAGACGGAAAATGAGCGGATTACCCGCATTATCAAAGCCTTTCAGGGCAGAGCAGAGGAAAGGAGCCGATTATGAGAATCGTAGAGTTAAATGAGGGGTCCATGAAGAATCTCCTGGAGGAGATGCTAAAGCGGGACCCCAACAACTATGAGAGCTATACAGAGACCGTTCAGAATATTGTGGACCAGGTCAAGGAGCGGGGAGACGAGGCGGTATTTGCCTTCACAAAGGAATTTGACAAGGCGGATGTGACAGCAGAGAATGTGCGGGTAAGCCAGGCGGAGATTGAGGAGGCCTACAAGCAGGTGGATAAGGACCTTCTGGCAGTGATGAAGCGCTCCATGGAAAATATCCGCGCCTATCACGAAAAGCAGAAGAGAAACAGCTGGTTTGACGTCCGGCCGGACGGCACCATTCTAGGCCAAAAGGTGACCGCTCTGGCCAGCGCCGGCGTGTATGTGCCCGGCGGCAAGGCGGCCTACCCCTCCTCTGTGCTCATGAATATCATCCCCGCCCAGACAGCCGGGGTGGAGCGCATTGTCATGGTGACGCCTCCGGGAAGGGACGGAAGGGTGAATCCCGTCACCCTGACGGCGGCCCATCTGGCCGGCGCCACGGAGGTATACCGGGTGGGCGGCGCCCAGGCAGTGGCTGCCCTGGCCTTCGGCACCCAGTCGATTCCCCGGGTGGACAAGATTGTGGGGCCGGGAAATATTTTCGTGGCCCTGGCAAAGAAGGCGGTCTACGGCCATGTGAGCATTGACAGCATCGCCGGGCCCAGCGAAATTCTTGTCATCGCAGATAAGGGAGCCAATCCCCGGTATGTGGCGGCGGACCTGCTGAGCCAGGCGGAGCACGACGAGCTGGCAAGCGCTA
>CALWMT010000280.1 GCA_944382045.1 uncultured Enterocloster sp.
GGCGCTCTCAAACTTGCGCAGGGCATTGACAATAACCGAGCGGGTAATGCCGACACGGTCCGCGATCTTGCTGGCCACAAGAATCCCCTCGCTGCCGTCCAGCTCCTCAAAGATATGAATGATTGCTTCCAGCTCTGAGAAGGACAGCGTGCTGATCGCAGACTTCACGATCTGCACCTTGCGCGTCTCCTCCGCATTCTCCTCATTCACGGAGCGCATCATCTCCAGGCCGACCACGGTTGTGCCATACTCACTCAAAATAATATCGTCAATATCATACTGGCTGTCTGACTTGTAAATAAACAGGGTGCCCAGCCGCTCGCCGGCAATGTCGATGGGAGTAATGATTGCCTGATACTTCTTCACATTCTCCTCGGCAAAGCCCAAGGTAGCAAGGTTTACATTCTCCTTCGTGGAGAGTACGCTTAAAAGCCGCTCATTGAGCATTTTGTCTACATAGCCGCCCACCTGGTCCTCAATCAGCTCCTCAATCTCATCCACTCCAGGCCAGATGCTCACCCCCAGCACCTTTCCCTTCTTGCTGATCACAAGAATATTGGACAATAAAATTTCACTGAGAACCTTGCAAATGTCATTAAAAACAACTTTATGCGAATTATTGTTATGCAGCAGCTTGTTGATTTTTCTTGTTTTGTCCAACAACTGAACACTCATAAATCGAAAACCTCCTTATCCAGATTGTATGATGACAAATGCTCTACTACTAAATGAATTTTAGCACAATTTTTCAACATCTACAATAGTTTTTTGAAGTTTTCGATTATTTTAAGATTTTTAGACTTTCTTACCTCTTTTGGAACTATTTCAGGCCTTATCCATGCGATATCCGCAGGTCTCATTGGCACACAAAAGCTTATTCCCCTTCTCTACCATATAAGAGCCGCATTTCGGACATTTTGCAGTCGATGGCTTCTGCCAGGAGAGGAAATCGCATTCGGGGTTGTTTTCACATCCAAAATAAAGACGTCCCTTTTTAGTCTTCTTCCGGACAACCTCGCCGCCGCACTTTGGACAGGGCACGCCGATCTTTTCCAGATACGGCTTTGTATTCTTGCACTCCGGGAATCCGGGACAGGCCAAAAATTTGCCATGCGGCCCATATTTGATAACCATATGGCGGCCGCACTGCTCACAGATCTCATCTGTGACCTCGTCCTCTATCTTCACTGTCTCCAGCTGCTTTTCCGCTTCCTTCACCGCCTCGTCCAGATCCGGATAGAAGTTGCGCACAATGGTCTTCCAGTCCACGCTCCCATCTGCCACTCGGTCAAGCAGGGTCTCCATATTCGCAGTAAAGCTCAGGTCCACAATGCTTGGGAAGCAGGTTTTCATAATCCGGTTCACAATCTCGCCAAGCTCCGTCACATAGAGATTTTTGTTCTCCTTTACCACATACCGCCTGGCTATGATGGTTGTGATCGTAGGTGCATAGGTGCTGGGGCGTCCGATGCCCTGCTCCTCCAGAGCCTTCACCAGAGAGGCCTCCGTATAATGGGCCGGCGGCTGGGTAAAGTGCTGAGAGGGCTCCAGCTCCTCGAGAGTCAGGACTGTTCCCTTCTCCATCCTGCCGATTGCAGAATTCTTCTCCGCCTCATCGTCTGCTTCCACATACACGGACATGAATCCATCGAAGGACAGGCGGGATGCCGATGCAGTAAAAATATGGCTGCCCGCTCCGATCCGCACATTGGTGGTCTCATAGACCGCCGGCCGCATGCGGCTGGCTGCAAACCGCTTCCATATCAGCTGGTACAGCCGAAACAGATCCCTGGAAAGGGACTCCTTGACAATCACAGGCGTGAGCCGAATATCCGTGGGACGTATGGCCTCGTGGGCATCCTGGATCTTCTGGCCATTTTTCTTCTGGCTCTCTCCCTCTGCCACATAGGAATCTCCATAGTGCTCCCGCACAAACTCCCTGGCTGCCAGATCTGCTTCCTCCGCAATCCGGGTAGAATCTGTACGCAGATATGTGATAAGTCCGATGGTTCCGTGTCCCTTTACCTCAACGCCCTCGTAAAGCTGCTGTGCCAGGCGCATCGTTTTCTGAGTAGAAAAGTTGAGCGCCTTGGAGGCCTCCTGCTGGAGGGTGCTTGTTGTAAATGGAATGGGGGCCTTCTTGATCCGCTCCCCCTTCTTTATCTCCTCCACCTCATAGCGGCAGCCCTCCAGATCCTTTAAAACCGCGTCAAGCTCCTCCTGGCTGTGAATCACAGTCCGGCCGCCCTTGCTGTCTCTCGGGCCGTAGTATTTTGCCTCCAGAGGCCTTTTGCTTCCCTTCTGCATGAGAAGCGCGTCCAGATTCCAATATTCCTCGGGAATAAAGGCGTTGATCTCGTCCTCGCGGTCACAGATCATGCGCAGAGCCACAGACTGCACACGGCCGGCGCTGAGCCCCCGCTTTACCTTGGCCCACAAAAGAGGACTGATGCGGTATCCAACCATTCGGTCCAGCATCCGCCGTGTCTGCTGGGCATTCACAAGATTCATATCCAGGCTTCTGGGTGTCTTCAGCGAGGCCTTCACCGCATTTTTGGTGATCTCGTTAAAGCTGATGCGGTACACTCCCTTGTCCTTCAGCTCGTCCAGCTTTAATGCCTTCATAAGATGCCAGGAAATAGCCTCGCCCTCCCGGTCAGGGTCCGTTGCAAGGTAAATCTTATCTGCCTTCTTGACCTCCTTGCGGAGCTTGGCCAGAATATCCCCTTTGCCGCGTATCGTGATATATTTGGGCTCATAATCATGCTCAGGATCAAATCCCAGCTGGCTTTTGGGCAGATCCCGCACATGGCCTCCGGAGGCATCCACCTCATAGCTTGCGCCCAAAAATTTCTTGATCGTTTTAACTTTTGCCGGTGATTCCACAATAACCAAATGATTCGCCATTGTAAAACTCCTTACTCCCGTTTTATGCTTCTATTCATCCTCCCGCCCCGCAGCCTCATAATACGATCCGCCAATTCGGACCGCACATCCTGAAAGCTCCAAATCCAGCAGAATGCCAGCCGCCTGGCCCACTGAAATGCCTGCGCGCAGCGCAATCTCCTCCAGATGGCGGGGTTCGGAATCTAGGCAACTATACACCATTTTTTCCATCTTTGCAAGTCCCTTCTGCGCTTTTCCCGCCGCAATTTTCCTTTTTTCGTAAAATATGCCCAGGCTGTCCAGCACCTGCTCCGCTGAAAGCAGGGGATGCGCCCCCTCCACTATCAGGCGGTTGCAGCCCTGACTCAGCGGATCCGTAACCCGCCCTGGAAGGGCAAATATCTCCTTGCCCTGCTCCAGGCCTGTCTCTGCCGTAATCAAGGATCCGCTCCTTGCCCTTGCCTCCATGACCAGCACAACATCTGACAGGCCGCTGATGATTCGATTGCGCACTGGAAAATGCCAGGCTGCAGGCTGCATTCCCGGCGGATACTCGGAGAGAATTCCTCCCTGCTCCAAAATCCTCTCTAGCAAATGGCAGTGCGCCTTCGGATAACATATATCCACCCCTGATCCCAGGACAGCGAAGGTTGGCGCTTGGCTGTCCAAGGCTCCG
>CALWMT010000281.1 GCA_944382045.1 uncultured Enterocloster sp.
GCCAGGGGAAGGAGGCTTTTCGCGGCAACCACCTGGTCAAGCTCCACAGTGCCCAGACCCAGGGCGGAGAGGGCGATGGCTGCGGCAAAGCCCAGCCCGCCGAGGAGGTTCATCCAAAGCGCGCGGAAGCTGTTTGTCACTGCCTCCTCTGTCCGGGTATAGCCGATGAGGAGGAAGGAGATAACGCTGGTGATTTCCCAGAAGAAATACATCCAAATCAGGTTGGCGGAGAGCACCAGCCCGAACATGGCGGCTAAAAAGAAGAACAGCATAGAGAAGAAAAAGCCGCTCCGGTCCGCAAATTCGGTGTGGTGATGGTGGTATTCCTTCATGTACCCTACTGCGTAGATGCAGATAAGGCCGCCCACAAAGGCGATAATCACGCACATGAGCATGGTCAGGCAGTCAATCTGCATGTGGGGAGCTTCGGGAAATTCTGTCCGGCCTTCCACCCAGGCCACGAGGCAGGTCTGGACGATGGACAGAAGGGCGATGGGGTATTTGCCGTGGCGGAAGCTTAGGAATACCACAAGGCCCATGAGAAGAAATTCACCGGCCAGTATGGCGTGGTCCGCAGCCTCCGTGCGGATGTATAAGAGAACGGTCTGCCCGCCCTGTCCCAGCCAGAGGCCCAAAAAGAGCAGGGTGAAGGCCATCAGCGCCCCTGCTGCGGCGTAGACAGCCCTTCCTCTGTTCTTCGCAGAGGGGATAAGGGGAGCGGCTGCGGCCATGATGGCGGGAAGTACCATTAATATCCAGATTGCATCCATTGTCATTGGTAGTCCTCCTTGCTGTATGCGGTTTGGCGTAAGCTCTGCATACAAAAAACCAGTACTTATTATAGTCCTGCAATTTTTTAAAAACAAGATTGGCAGGGGCAGGAAGATGCTAAGATGTCGTTAATATTTCCGCGTTCCGGCGGCGGGGCTGGAAAATCGGATTGGTTTTGTGCTACAATAACGGGGGCTGATTCCGGCACAGAGGGCGGGACGGCCCGCAGCACTTTTGGGAAAGTGAGCTTTTAGGAAGGTGGGACAGAGGGGAGCGCTATGCACGAGCTTGCGGTGACAGAGCATATATTGGATATTGCCCTCAAGGCGGCAAAGGAGCAGAACGCGGTCCGCATCCGCTCCATCCGCCTGTGCCTTGGGCCCTTTGCGGGGATTGTGCCGGAGTGCGTGCAGATGTATCTGGACGTGCTGGCCAAGGGAACCATAGCGGAGGGCGCGGCGGTGGAGGCGCGGATGATGCCCCTCAAGGTTCTCTGCAGGGACTGCGGCCGGGAGAGCGAGATTACAAGGACGCATATTGCCTGCCCATTCTGCGGCAGCCTGCGGCTTAAGACGCTTTCCGGAAAAGAATTTATGGTGGAAAGCCTGGAGGTGGATGTAGATGGAGATAAAGGTCCTGCATCAGGTGATGGAGTGGAACCAGGATGTGAGCGAAAGGGTGAAGCAGACCCTGGCGGAGCACAGGGTATGCCTGATCAATATGATGGGAAGCCCGGGGGCGGGAAAGACAAGCCTGATTGCCGCGCTGATTGAGCGGCTTCGGGGGGAGTTCGCCATCGGGGTGATTGAGGGGGACATCACAGGGCAGATTGACGCGGAGAAAATCGCGGCTCTGGATATTCCGGCGGTGCAGCTCAACACGGACGGGGCCTGCCACATCGAGGCGATGAGCATTGAGAAGCTTCTGCCCTATTTTGACTTGGACAAGCTGGATGTGCTTTTTGTGGAGAATATCGGGAACCTGGTCTGCCCTGCGGAGTTTGCCATCGGGGAAAATTTCCGCATAACCATTCTGAGTATCCCGGAGGGCGATGACAAGGTGGCCAAATATCCGCTGATGTTTACGGAGACCAGCTGCCTGGCGCTGAATAAGTGTGATATGCTGCCGTATTTTGACTTTGATGTGGAACGGGTGAGGGGAGACTACCGGGGCGTGAATCCTGGTGGGCCTCTCTTTGGCGTCAGCGCGAAGACGGGCGAGGGGATGGAAAAATTGGCGGAGTGGATTGCAGGGGAAATCCGGGCCGCCCTGGCGTGATGGCTGGGGGTGAGCCGGGCCGGGTCGGTCAGCTTACAGGGCAGCCGCAGGGGGCTTCGGGCCGGCTCGGCCAGCCCGCGGAGGCGCCCAGGGGGGATTCCGGCCGGCCCCGTCAGCCCGCGGAGCGGCCCGGCGCTGGCGGTCTGCGGCTTCGGGTGAAGCTTTCCGGCATTGTCCAGGGCGTGGGCATGCGCCCCTTTCTCCACCGGCTGGCCCGCCGCCTGGGTGTATCCGGCTGGGCCAGAAATACCCTGGAGGGCGTGGAGCTGGAGCTTATGGGGGATGAGGCGGCGCTGGCTGCCTTTGTGCGGGAGCTGCGGGAGAATCCGCCGCCGCTGGCCGTGGTGGAGCGCGTGGACGTGGCTGAGGCAGAGGGCGCGGGTGCGCCCGAAGTACGGAGGCACCGGGATGCGGTGCGGCTTTCCGGCCGGGGCGCGGAGGCAGAGGGCGGCGCTCCCTGCCAGGGCAGCGAGGCTTTTTCTATCCGGGAGAGCAGCCGGGAGGTCCCTGGAAGTACCCTGATTGCCCCGGATACGGCGCCCTGCGCGGACTGCCTGCGGGAGCTTTTTGACCCATCGGACCGCCGCTTCCGCTATCCCTTTATCAACTGTACCAACTGCGGCCCCCGCTTTACCATCATTAAGGCCCTTCCCTATGACCGGGCCCGCACCTCCATGGAGGGCTTTCCCATGTGCCCGGACTGTGCCGGGGAATATGGGAATATTGAGGACCGCCGTTATCACGCCCAGCCGGACTGCTGCCCGGCGTGCGGGCCGGAGGTGTTCTTTTTGGACGGGGAAGGGGAGCTGCGGGAGAATCCGTTTCGTTTGGCTCAGGAGGCGCTGGCCCAGGGCGGCATCCTGGCGGTGAAGGGAATCGGCGGAATCCACCTGGCCTGTGACGCTGGGAACGCGGAGGCGGTGAGACGGCTTCGCAGGGTAAAGTGCCGGGAGGCAAAGCCTCTGGCGGTGATGTGCGCCTCCCTCCAGGAGGCGGAGAGGCTGTGCCGGATTTCCCAGGGTGAGAGAGGGCTTCTCGCCAGTCCCCGGCGTCCCATCGTGCTGTGTGCCAAACGGATTTGCGGCTCCTTCAGGGATTTGAGCGAAAATGGACGCCTGGGAATTATGCTGCCCTATTCTCCCCTGCACGCCCTCCTGCTGGACGGCGCCTTTGGCGGGCCGCAGTGTTTGGTGATGACCAGCGCCAACCCGCCGGAGTGCCCGGTGCTTGTGGAGAATGAGGATGCGGTTTCTCTGCTGAGGGGACGGATAGACGGCTTTCTGCTGCACAACCGGCCCATTGTGAACCGCTGCGATGATTCCCTGGTGATGGAGTGGAAGGGGGCGGAGTATTTCTTCCGCCGCAGCCGGGGATATGCGCCCCAGCCGGTGCGGGCGGCTGGGGACTGCAGCGG
>CALWMT010000282.1 GCA_944382045.1 uncultured Enterocloster sp.
AAGCTTTGTGGCGGCGGAGAGCCGGATCCGGGTACAGATGGTGCGGGACTGGGCGGAGCGCTTTGAGGAGATGGCCGCCCAGGGCATGGATATGGGCATCCGGGAGGAGGAGATGGTTGACCGGATACGGGATCTGGCAGAGAGACGCCGGGCCGGAAGCGGGACAGCGAAGGAGCGGGAAAAAGCCGGAAGCGGAACGCCACAGGAGAGAGAACGCGCCGGAAGCGGAACGCTGGAGGAGAGGAGGAGAGAGTCATGATAGAGGCAGTGAATCTTACCAAGAGGTTTGAGGATATCACAGCGGTGGATCATATAAACGCGGAGATAAGGGATGGCAGCGTGTTCGGCCTTATAGGGACCAACGGGGCGGGCAAGTCCACCTTCCTGCGGCTGGCAAGCGGCGTCCTGAAGCCGGACGAGGGAAGCATCACCATTGACGGACAGGAGGTATTCGAGAATAGGACAGCCAAGAAGCGGTTTTTCTATATTTCCGACGACCAGTATTTTTTCAGCAACTCCACGCCGGGGGAGATGATGGTGTATTACGGGAAGATATATCCCGGCTTTGACAGGGAGCGGTTTCACAGGCTGATGAAGGCCTTCGGCCTGGATGAAAAGCGGAAGATACGGACATTTTCCAAGGGAATGAAGAAGCAGGTCTCCGTGATCTGCGGGGTGTGCGCCGGGACGGACTATCTGTTCTGCGACGAGACCTTTGACGGGCTGGACCCGGTGATGCGCCAGGCGGTGAAGAGCATATTTGCCGAGGACATGGAGGACAGGAACCTGACCCCCATCATCGCCTCCCACAACCTGCGGGAGCTGGAGGACATCTGCGACCACGTGGGACTGCTCCACAAGGGGGGCATTCTCCTGTCAAAGGATCTGGATGACATGAAGCTGAATATCCACAAGATTCAGTGTGTGCTGCCGGATGGGCTGGAGCCGGATCAGCTGGCCGGCCTGAGCATGGTCAGCATAGAGCGGCGGGGGCGGCTGTGCCTGCTGACGGTTCGTGGGACCAGGGAGGAGATAGAGAAGGTGATCGCCTCCTATGACCCGGTATTTTACGAGTGCATCCCTCTGACCTTGGAGGAGATATTTATCAGTGAAACGGAGGTGGCTGGATATGACATCCGCAAACTCATTTTGTAAGCTCCTTTGGGAGAATATAAAACGCCGGGCCTGGGCGGCGGCTCTCTTGATGATGGTATTCTTCTTTGCCCTGCCGGTGAACCTCTCCCTGGTTTTGGAAAATGCGGAGAACACCCAGTACAGGCAGTATAATGACTGGGAGCCCCTGGTACTGGACAGCACTCTGACGGAGGCGGAGTACCACGCCCGGGTGCTGGAGTGTAAGACAGAGGCCATTGTGGGCGAGCTCCAGTTTGGAAATGGGCTGACGGCCTTCCTTCTAATCATGGCAGCCGTGGTGGTGGGAGCGGCCAGCTTTTCCTACCTTCACAGCCGGAGGAAGGTGGATTTTTACCACAGTATCCCTGTGGGCAGGGAGACCCTCTTTGCCCTGTCCTATGCGGGCGGATTTCTTATTGTGGCGGCGGCCTGCCTCTTTAACCTGGCGCTGGCGGCTGCGGTGGCGGCGAGCGCTGGCGTGGGCCCGGCGGCTATAGCGGGGGCTATGGCCAGGGGATATTTTTTAAACCTGCTGTACTTTGGACTCAATTACGCGGTGGTTGCGGCGGCTATGATGCTCACCGGACATATGGTGGTGGGGATTCTGGCCACGGGCGTTCTCTTTTTCTTCCTGCCCTTTTTGATGCTGGTGCTGGAGTCCTACTGCGATGCATTTTTTGTCACAGCGGCGGGGAGCTCCTGGGGGTCCATGACCCTGGTGTTCGACGTGGGAGAAAAGTATCTGTCCCCTGTGCTCACCTACATCACGGCCATTGGCTGGGAGCTGTCCGGGGAGAGCGGCGCGCACATTGCGGAGCGGATTATCACTTTTCTGGCATTTTTGGCCATCACCCTGTTTTCCCTCCAGCTCTACCGCATGAGGCCCTCCGAGGCAGCAGGGCGGGCTATGGCGTTCAAAAAATCCATGGCGCCTATCCGCATCCTCATGGCGGTGGGCTTCGGCCTGGCCGGCGGCCTGTTCTTCTGGGGCATGCAGAGCCGGTTGAAGTGGGGGATCTTCGGGGCGGCCATGGGCGTGGCGGTGAGCCACTGTGTTATAGAGATTATTTACCACTTTGATTTTAAAAAGCTGTTCTCCCATAAGCTGCAGCTGGGACTGAGCCTTGCCGCTGCCTGCCTGCTGTTTGCCAGCTTCCGCTATGACTGGTACGGCTATGACTCCTATCTGCCGGAGAGGGAGAAGGTGGCCTCAGTGAGCATGGATTTGAACATGGACAGCGGCTGGCTCTCCGGGGAGGCCAAGGTGGAGGAGGATCCCTATGGAAGGACGCTTTTGCGCTATCAATCTATGGATGATGTGATAGAAAATATGGAGGTCACCAATCTGGACGCGGCCATGGCCATTGTGGAGGAGGGCCGCAGAAGGGCCCTGGATGGCCGGGACGCCAGGCTGGAACGGCGGGAGGAAGAAACGGTTGTGTCCAGCGCGGTGTATGCGGATGCCTGGACGGCGGCTGCGGATCTGACTATGACGGCGGACGCCGCCTCCGTGGGCATCATCGGGGGAGCGGACGGCCCGACCTCCATTTTCGTGGCAGGGAAGCTTGGGGACGGGACAGAGGAAGTGCCGGAGATGTATTTGACCCGGCTGACCGTGGGCTGGCACATGAAGGACGGGAGGTACATCCGCCGCTCTTATCAGGTGCCCCTCTCTGTGGTGATGGATTCCTACGAGGCGCTCTACAATGACCCGGCCTACAAGGAAGGCCTGTATTATATTCTGAAAAGGGAAGCGTCCGATTACAAGATGGCCATCTACCGGGAGGCTAATGGAGAGCGGCTGCGGGCGGAGAAGCAGGAGGATGTGGAGAAGCTCCTAGCTGCTTACCAGCAGGATCTGCGGGAGCTCACGGCCGGGGAAAAGAGAGCGGAGAGCCCGGTGGGCGCCCTGGGATTTGTTTCGGATGAGATTATGCGCTACTTGAGCGAGACAGGATATTTGTCGGAGCTGTACACGGCGGCTATGGGCTCTTATATACAGAGCTGGCCTGTATACCCCTCCTTTGACAGGACCCTGGAGGCTTTAAAAGAGCAGGGGGCGGATCCGGGCGGCTGGCTCGCGCAGGAGAAAATCCGGGAAATCCAGGTGGACGTGGAGGGCCTGTTTTGGAATGAAGAAACGGGGGAGACAAAGCTTCCCCAGGGTGAAGCGCTTGCAGCCCTCCAGGAGATAAATCCCTGGTATGACGAGAGCGGCAAACTGATTTTTGACGACCCGGACTCCATCTCTCTTCTGCTGAAGGCTGCGGTGGAGGATGAGCTCTTTAACCTGGATTCCTTTAAGGAGGTCTATACGGACGCCCTGAT
>CALWMT010000283.1 GCA_944382045.1 uncultured Enterocloster sp.
GGAATATATTATGTGGAGGGGGCAGTCTTCCCTACGCAAGTGATTGTGCAAAAGGAGCTTCCGGCCGAGGAAAATGTCTGGCTGAGCCGTCTGCGGCAGGACCTAAAGATGGAGATAGATGTAGCGGCACTGGCCCAGGCCTATCGGGGGAAGGAAGAAAATTCCCTTTACAGTGAAGCGATGGATTTGATTGTGAATGCCAACTGGGAGCTATATAAGGAGAGTGAAAAAATGTGCAATGCATTGAATGAATTGTTTGCAGATAAGATGGAGCGCGCGAGAGAAAGTGGGCTGGCAGAGGGAAGAACGGAAGGAAGAGCAGAAGGAAGAGCAGAGGGCCGCAGCTTGTCCGTGCTGGCATTGTTGGAGGATCTAGGACAGATACCTTCCTCTCTTCGGGAAAGGATTATGTCACAGAGGGATTCAAATGTGCTGACGGGCTGGCTGAAGGCAGCCGCAGCCGCAGCCAGTGTGGAGGATTTCAAGAAGGCGGCGAAGCTTTAAAAGAAGCGGGATACCCTTTGGGGTATAGCTGCCGCCCTGAATTGCTATTAATATGCGGTTTTTGCAAAGAATTTTCAGGAAAATGCTTGCATTTCCCAAAACAAGATGGTATAGTAACCATGATAACTAGTGTAGCTTACTGATAAAGAGTGGACAGACGTCCACTCTTTCGTATTGTTATGAGCACTTAGCGCCTGTTCTTTAGGCGCTTACGTGCGATACATGCAAAGCGCTTGGCGAGGTATTGCCGAGCCTAGCACTTTGTATTGTTATGAGCACTTAGCGCCTGTCTTTTAGGCGCTTACGTGCGATACGGACCGATCAGTGACAGTGGACAGAAAGGCGGTGGGAAAATGGCAAAAAGAGAAAGCTATGAAAGCCGGGTGGAGGCATACCTTCTTCCGCTCATGGAGAGGCATGGATTCGAGCTGGTGGACGTAGAGTATGTAAAGGAAGCGGGAACCTGGTATCTGCGTGCCTACATTGATAAGGAGGGCGGCATCGGGGTGGACGACTGTGAGGTCATCAGCCGGGACTTAAGCGATTGGCTGGACGAGGAGGATTTCATCGATGACAGCTATGTGCTGGAGGTCAGCTCCCCAGGTCTGGACCGGCCCTTGAAGAAGGAGAAGGATTATATCCGCAGCATGGGCAGGGACGTGGACGTACGGCTGTACCGGGCGGTTGACAAGCAGAAGGAATTTACAGGAGCCCTGACGGCATACGATGATACGACGGTCACTCTGACGATGGAGGATGGCAGCCAGAGGGTATTTGACAAGAAGGATATCGCGCTGATTCGCCTTGCGCTGGACTTTTAAGCAGCCGTCCAGATACTTTGGCCCGGATGGCGGCATTATGAAATGGAATAGGAGGATAAACATGAACAAGGAACTGCTGGAGGCATTGGAGATATTGGAAAAGGAAAAAAATATCCCCAAGGATGTCATGATCGAGGCAATAGAAAACTCGCTGATTACTGCCTGCAAGAATCATTTTGGAAAGGCAGATAATGTGCGGGTGGCTATGAATAAGGATACGGGGGACTTCGCAGTGTATGCGGAAAAAACGGTAGTGGATCAGGTGGAGGATCCGGTGCTGGAGATCAGCCTGACGGATGCCAAGATGATGAGTCCCCGGTATGAGTGCGGCGACACCGTGCAGATCCCCCTGGATTCCAAGAAGTTCGGCCGGATCGCCACGCAGAATGCCAAGAACGTGATTCTCCAGAAAATCCGTGAGGAGGAGCGCAAGTCACTCTACAATGATTATTACTCCATGGAAAAGGACGTGACCACAGGCATTGTCCAGCGCTATCTGGGCAAGAACATCAGCATCAATCTGGGCCGTGTGGATGCCATTTTAAATGAAAGTGAGCAGGTCAAGGGAGAGTCATTCAAGCCCACAGAGCGCATCAAGGTATATATCTTGGAGGTAAAGGATACGCCCAAGGGGCCGAGAATTTCTGTATCCAGAACCCATCCGGATCTGGTGAAGCGCCTCTTCGAATCCGAGGTTGCAGAGGTTCGGGATGGAACTGTGGAGATCAAGGCCATTGCCAGGGAGGCTGGCTCCCGTACGAAGATTGCGGTGCAGTCCCATGATCCCAATGTAGACCCAGTGGGAGCCTGTGTGGGCTTAAACGGATCCAGGGTCAATGCAGTGGTGAGCGAGCTGCACGGTGAGAAAATCGATATTATCAATTGGGACGAAAATCCCGCATATCTTATTGAGAATGCCTTAAGTCCTGCAAAGGTAATCTGCGTGGTGGCTGACGAGGAGGAGCGGGAGGCACAGGTGATCGTGCCGGATTACCAGCTGTCCCTGGCCATTGGAAAGGAAGGCCAGAATGCCAGGCTTGCCGCAAGGCTTACGGGATACAAGATAGATATCAAGAGTGAAACCCAGGCCAAGGAGATGGGTCTCTTTGAGCAGATGGGTCTGCAGTATGGAGATGCGCCGGAGCCCGAGTATCCTTCTTTTGACGAGGAGGGCCAGGACAATCAGGAAGACTACCAGGAATACAGCGAACAGTAAGAAAAAGAGCTCTGCAGGGATTGGAGTGATATAGGTGAGCATGAAAAAGGTTCCTCTCAGACAATGCATTGGCTGCGGGGAGATGAAGAGCAAGCGGGAAATGATACGGGTGATAAAAACACCTGAAAATGAAATTCTTCTGGATGCCACAGGCCGGAAAAATGGAAGGGGAGCGTACCTGTGCCCATCCATGGAATGCCTGAAAAAGGCGGTTAAAGGCAGAGGTCTGGAGCGTTCCTTCAAGATGGCTATTTCCCCTGAAGTGTACCAGGTATTGGAAAAGGAGATGGAAAAGCTTGGAGAACAGGAATAAAATTTTTGGCCTTATTGGATTGGCGGCCAGGGCCAGGAAGGTGGCCAGCGGCGGATTTATGGTAGAGAGATCCGTAAAGAGCGGGCGGTCCCATATGGTGCTTCTCTCCGTGGAGGCTTCGGACAATACCAAGAAGAAATTTACCAATATGTGCACTCACTATAAAATTCCGATCTATCAATTTGGAACCAAGGACGAACTGGGGCATGCCCTGGGGCAGGAAATGCGCACCTGTCTGTCCGTGGAGGATGCGGGGTTCGCAAAGGCGGTAATGGAACGAATGAATAATGATGGAGGTAGTTTGAATGAGAGTAAGTGAACTGGCAAATGAACTGGGCAGAACCAGCAAAGAGATTATAGAGATTATAAAGAAAAAGG
Organism: uncultured Enterocloster sp.; assembly: GCA_944382045.1. GTDB lineage: Bacteria > Bacillota > Clostridia > Lachnospirales > Lachnospiraceae > Enterocloster. Next base: position 3,233 of record CALWMT010000283.1, read on the forward strand.
AGGGCGCTGCTGCTCTGTATGCGGCCTCCAGCATGACAAAGGAGCAGGAGGAAGCGGCCCGCTCTGCCAAAAAAAAAAAAAAGGAGGAAAACGGAAGGACAGCTGCTCAGCCTGTACAGAAGGCATCTGAGCCGGCAAAGTCCCAGGCGGAGA
>CALWMT010000284.1 GCA_944382045.1 uncultured Enterocloster sp.
AGGGCTGCGTTTCCACGATGCAGGAAAAGGAGCGATCAGGACATGAATAAGAAAATCAGGACGGAAGCAGTGGATCACCTGTTCCAGGCCATACTCAGCCTGCGGGACGCGGAGGAGTGCTACAAGTTTTTTGAGGATGTGTGCACCATCAATGAACTTCTGTCACTCTCTCAGCGCTACGAGGTGGCTAAGATGCTGCGGGAGGGCAAGACCTATCTGGAGATTGCGGAGAAGACAGGGGCCTCCACGGCCACCATCAGCCGGGTGAACCGATCCCTGAATTATGGGAGCGATGGGTACGACATGGTGTTTGCAAGGCTGAAGGAGTGAGGGAGGATTTCGGAGCGAGAGAGAATTCTGATTTAGAGAGAATCGGGTTGTTAGGGATAGAGGAAAAAGTCCCCGGCAGAGCACGTGGAAAATGCTTTGCCGGGGGCTTTCTTTTGCAGCGGCCTGCTGACTGTGCAGGCTGACAGCAAGCTTATTCCTCCCCCATCACGTCATACACAATCGCCGCGAACACACTAATCCCCTTGTCCAGGGCCTTCTCGTCCAGGTCAAACTCGGTGGTGTGCTGGGCGGAGGCCATGGAGGTCATGGTGCGCATGTACACGGCCTGTCCGCCGTGGGCCTGCACCCGCTCCATGAGAAAGCCGATGTCCTCACTGCCCCAGTTTCGGGAATTGTACTCCGTGCTGACCTTGTACTGAGGCAGATGGGTCTCGATCATCTGCTTGATGCGCTCCACAAAGGCCAGATCGCTGACCTGGGAGGGAGCCTGGCCCACCGGGGTGACCTCGCAGGTGCAGCCGGTCATCATGGCCGCGCCCTGGCAGATCTGCCGGGCCTGCTCCTCCATGTAGGAGTTGATCTCCGTGGTCTCCCCACGGACCTCCACCTGCATAAAGGCGTGATCCGGCACCACATTCCGGCCGCTTCCCGCTGTGAGGGTTCCCACATTGATGCGGCTCATGCCGCCGCTGTGGCGGGGAATGCCGGCCAGCCCCACAGCGGCGTGGGCGGCGGCCAGGAGGGCGTTGCGGCCCTTTTCCGGGAAGCCTCCCGCGTGGGCGGCCTGTCCCTTAAAGGTGATGTCCAGCTTTGTGGTGGCCAGGGAGCCGTAGGTGCCGGGGGTGATGTCCCCATCGTCGATGGTGTCATCCGGCGCGATATGGGTGCCGGCAAAATAGTCCACGTCCTCCAGATGTCCCGCCGCCGCGATGCTCTTGGCGCCCCGGGCTCCCTCCTCGCCGGGCTGGAAGATGAGCTTCACCGTGCCGTTTAAATGCTCCTTGATCTCCGCCAGGACTTTGGCGGTGCCAAGGCCCATGGCGATATGGCTGTCATGGCCGCAGGCGTGCATGCAGCCCGGATTTTTTGAGGCAAAGCCCTCTCGGGTGGGACGGTGATCCATGGTGGGATTCTCCGTCATGGGCAGGGCGTCAATGTCAAAGCGCAGGGCAGCCACAGGCCCGTCCCCGCAGCGCAGGATGCCGATGACCCCGGTAAAGCCCTCCCGCATGTCCTCCGTCACATATTCCATGGGGGTGTCCTGCTCCTTAATGGCCTCATAGTGGGCCTCCAGCTCCTCCCTGGATGGAACTCCCATCCGAGCGGCCCCGTCGCAGACCTGGCGGCCGGTGAGAACCTCATATCCCAGCTCCGTGAGCCGCTTGGCGATGATGGCGGAGGTCCGCATCTCGAACCATCCAGTCTCCGGGTATTGGTGCATATTCCGCCGGTCCGCCACGGACTGTTCGTGGATGGAGCGGGCCAGCGCGTCAATTGTCTGATACATATCCATAAAGAAAATTCCTCCTATGCCTTCATCATAGCATATCTTTCCAAAGAATACAAATGCAAGGTTGAAGGCTGCCCGGCAAACTGGTACAATAGAGATAACCGTTTAGGCGGCGGGGAGACGGGGGCGAGAACGGACGCCAGCTCGTTTGCAAGTACGTTTTCGCCGTCTGATCGGATACGCCTTAAGAGAAAGAGAGGAAAAACCAATGACAAAGCCAATTCTGGTAATCGGCTCCACCTGTGTGGACATCATCATAAATATTCACCATCTCCCGGTGACCGAGGAGAATATCCGCCCCACCAGCCAGTCCATGGCCCTGGGCGGCTGCGCCTTCAACGCGGCCAACATCCTGCGCCAGGCCGGGGCAGAGTTTACCTTTATCTCGCCGGTGGGCGGCGGGGTCTACGGGGATTATGTGGGAAAATGCCTGGCAGAGCGGGGATTTCCCATCCAGGTCCGCGTGCCGGAGCGGGAAAATGGCTGCTGCTACTGCCTGGTGGAGGAGGGCGGCGAGCGCACCTTCATGTCCTATCACGGGGTGGAGTATACCTTTAAAAAGGAATGGATGGCCGGCTGCCAGGCCCAGGACTACGGCATGGTCTATGTCTGCGGCCTGGAGGTGGAGGAGGACACCGGAGAAGAGCTGGTGGACTGGCTGGCAGAGAATCCTGGACCGGAGATCTTCTTTGCCCCTGGCCCCAGGGTAGGGCGCATCCCACGGGAGCGGCTGGAGCGCCTTCTAAGCCTGCACCCGGTTCTCCACATCAACGAGCAGGAGAGCCGGATTCTGTCCGGATGTGAGGATGTGCGCCAGGCTGCGGAGCAGATACGGGAGCGCACGGGAAACAGCGTGATCGTCACTCTGGGCGGGGAGGGAGCCTTCTGCCTGGAAAGCAGGGAGAGGGGCGGCCGTCTCGTCACAGCGCCTGCCGTCCCGGCGCAGGTGGCGGACACCATCGGGGCCGGAGACTCCCACATCGGCGCCCTGATGGCCTGCCTGCAGAGGGGCATGGACATGGAGGCGGCTTTGAGGAAGGCCAACCAGATCTCCTCCGCCGTGGTGGGGGTGAAGGGCGCCTCCCTGGAGGATGAAGCGGCGAAAAGGCTGTGGGAATAGCGTATCTTTAAAGGGGCGGCCTTAAGCCGCCCCTTAGAGGTCGCCGAGCTTTGCCAGGCTCCGCCATTCCTTTGGCGTCACGCCGGTTTTCTTTTTAAAAATCGCAATAAAATAACTCACATCATTATATCCTGTTTTCAGCGCAATATCTCCAATCCGCTCATCCGTTCTCCTAAGCAGCTCCTGTGCCCTGCGCAGGCGCAGCTCCTGCAGCAGCTCGCTGAAGGACTGGCCAGCCGCCTTTTTGATGAGACGGGAGAGGTAGGCGGTGCTGTAATTCATCGTTTGGGACAGCATATCTAGAGAGATATTTTCCGCGAGATGCTGTTCCATATATTCGATGACCCGTTCGGCGATCCCATCTCCAAAGGAGACAGGCTGCGGAGAGACGAGCAGAAGGAGAAGGGAGAGCGCTGTATCAGACAGCTTTTCAATGCTTCCGCAGTGGAACA
>CALWMT010000285.1 GCA_944382045.1 uncultured Enterocloster sp.
CGCCAAGCAGTTCCCACTGTCCTGCATCGTTCCAGTCATCACAGAGGAAATTAACCGGAGCAGGTAATCCTCCGCTTTTTTTGATGTCAGAAATCCCAGGTAGAAACGCAGCGCATCCAGTTTCTTTTTCTCTTACCTGCCGCTTATACGCCCGGTTCTTTTCTCACTGCTCCGCAATTTTTGCCGCTAGTTCTTCCAGATACATCCAACGCTCCATCTTCTCCTCCAAAGCGGCTTCCGCTTCCTCCTTCTCGGCCATCAACTGATTCAGCTTGACAAAATCATGGGCAAAGGCTTCTATGTCTTTCTCCAATGCCGCGATTTTTCCTTCCAGAGCTGCAATCTCCCCTTCTATCGTCTCATAATCTTTCTGTTCCTTATAGGTGAACTTTAACTTCTGGGGCCCGCGGGTGCGCTGGCCCTTTTTCTCCGAAGAAGTGGGGGCCTTTGAGCCGGTTTGTGTCTTTTCCCTGACATCTGCTGCTGCCTCCTGTTTGGCTTCCTCTTCGGCCGCTTTGCGGGCAGCGTAGTCGGTGTACCCGCCTTCATACTGTCGCAGCTTGCCTCCTTCCTCAAAGGCAAAGATCCGTTTCATCGTGCGGTCCAGAAAATAACGGTCATGAGATATGGCAACTACAATCCCCTCGTAGCTGTCCAGGTAGTCCTCCAGGATTGTTAAAGTCGCAATGTCCATGTCGTTGGAAATTTCATCCAATTCCAAATAGTTAGGTGAGCCTACCAGCACCCGCAGAAGCCGCAGCCGCTTCTTTTCCCCTCCCGACAGCTTCCCGATGGGACTATATTGTTTCTCCGGCGGAAACAAAAAACGCTCCAACATAGCAGAAGCAGAAATCAGCCCGTCTGCCGTCCGAATATATTCTGCCGTATCCTTCACATAATCAATCACTCTCTGCTCCGGATTCATGTAAGAAGAGTCAAGATCGCTGCTCTGGCTTTCGTCCTCCGGCTTTTCAGAGACAATTTCCTGGGCGTAATATCCCATCTTCACCGTCTGGCCCACAATCACCTGCCCGGAATCTGGCGGAATGATTCCAGCGATGATTTTCATCAGGGTGGATTTGCCGCAGCCGTTAGGCCCAATGATTCCTACCCTGTCTCCCTTTAAAAAGGTATAGGAAAAGTCATCAATTAGTTTCCGCTCCCCATAGCTTTTACTGATATGATCCAGTTCTACGGTTGTTTTTCCAAGCCTGGTGGAGATAGAGCTAAGTTCCAGCTTTGCATCTTGTATAGGAGCTTGTCTATCCCTCAGCTCTTCATATCTCTGAATGTGCGCTTTCTGCTTGGTGGAGCGCGCCCTCGCCCCTCGGCGGATCCATTCCAGCTCCACCCTCAAGATAGACTGGCGCTTGCGCTCGCTGGCCGCCTCCATCTCCTCCCGCTGGGCTTTTAATTCCAGAAAGCCGGAGTAGTTGGTCTGGTAGCTATAGATGGAGCCCTTGTCAATCTCCACAATACGTTTGGTGACGCTGTCCAGGAAATACCGGTCATGGGTTACCATGATCAGCGCTCCCCGCCACTTTTTCAGATAATCCTCCAGCCAGTCTGCCATCTCGTTGTCCAGATGGTTGGTGGGCTCGTCCAAAAGCAAAATGTCCGCAGGTGAAAGGAGCACGGAAATGAGGGCCAGGCGTTTTTTCTCCCCGCCGGACAGCTGTCCTGCCGGCTGGTTAAAATCCTTAATCCCAAGCCGGTTCATCATAGCCTTGGCGTCGCTCTCGATGCTCCACCGGTTCTCATCCGACACATTGCCTTCCAGCACACACTCTAAACTTGGCATTGTCGGGTTAAACTCTGGGTGCTGGGGAAGATAGCGAATCACCACATGGTTGGCCGTGGTAATCGTCCCCTCGTCCGGCTCCTCAAGTCCTGCCAGCATTTTTAAAAGGGTCGTCTTTCCCGTGCCGTTGATACCGATGATGCCCACCTTCTCCCCCTCCTGGAGGGAAAAGGATGCGCACTCAAACAGCCGGCGTTCCGTATACGCTTTTGTTATATTCTCAGCATTGATCAGATTCATTGGTTATGCCTCTCCTTAGATGAAACTATTTTCCCAAAAACCGCTGCAGAACGAGCTTCCTGCATTCCAAATATGCCGCAAGCCCTGCCAGCATGAGAAGGATGGCCGCAAGGGTGATAAGAAGACAGGCCTTCTCACCGGGCATAACAAACATGGGCGTATAGGTGATCCCGGTCACTCTGGCAATCCCTTCAATCACAAGATAAATGGCAAAGGTCTGGCCCGCAAACAGCGGCAGCGAGTGGCGTCCGATAAATCGCAGAAGCCGGCTTTTTTTCAGGAAGTCTCCCGCAAGCACCAGAGCTGCCGTGCCCAAAAATGCCGCCGTATAATAGTAGGGCGCTCCCACATATACGCAGTCACATATATTCACATACCCGAACAGCCTGGGTCCAAAGTAAAAGCTAAGACCGGTAAAGAGCGGAATAAGAGCCAGAGCAGCCGGACGCATGCGCTCCACAAGCTTCCCCCTGGCCGCGCAGTATCCCGCCAGCAAAAACACGCTGGCACACAGGGCGGAATCCATTTTCCAGGGCAGGCGGCTTCCCACCGGAAGATAGGGGTTGACAGCCTGGATATGGACCGCCAAAACCGCCAGGACCGCCGCACTGTACCATTGGACCAGAAAATGCCTCTTTCCCGCCAGGCGGACCCAAATGTATGCCAGCAGCTCCGCCCAGAACAGGGCCGCCAGAAACCAAAGCTGTCCCACATAGAGGTTTTGGGGCTGGGCATAGTAAAAAATCCACAGCAGCTGATGCCTCCAGCCGTCATTCAGCACAGGCGCCCGGTATGCGGGACGCAGCATGCAGATGCAGAAGGCCAGCGCCGTAATGCCCAGGTAGGGAAGAAGGCGCTTTTTTGCCTTCTCCTTTAAAAAGGGGAGAAAACCGCTGTATTTCTCCGGCCGGAAGGTCATCCCGGACAGGAAGAAAAAGGCCGGCATGTGGAAGGTAAAGATCCAGTTGGAGGGGAAGGAATGCAGAAGAATTACATGCCCCAGCACAACCGAAAGGAGCGCCAAGCCCTTTGCCGCGTCGATCTCTCCTTTTCTCCCTGTTTTTTCAGCCATCTCCGCTCTCCCCTTCCACTCCATTTTCTATCACCTTAACACCAGCTCCACCGGACAGTGGTCTGAGCCCATCACCTCCGTGTGGATATCCGCAGATACCAGCCTGTCCTTTAAGCTCTCTGACACGCAGAAATAGTCAATGCGCCACCCGGCGTTCTTCTCCCTAGCCTTGAACCGGTAGGACCACCAGGAATAGATGCCCTCCTTGTCCGGATAAAAATACCGGAAGGTGTCGATAAAGCC
>CALWMT010000286.1 GCA_944382045.1 uncultured Enterocloster sp.
GGTTTGCGGCGGCGCTTGCTGCTGTGCTGGCAGCGGGAATGTCAGTTCCCGCATTCGCAGCGGACGACAGGGAGAAGATTGATGATGTGAAGCTTAAGTTCAGCTATAGCGAGGAGCCAGCCAGCGGGGAGGATATTGGAGATATTTCTGTTACCTCCACAGGAACAGGCTATACGGTGGAAAATGCGGAATACACCAATGCGGAGGATAAGGACGTGTGGACCGTTGGCGATGTGCCGGAGGTCAAGGTAGAGCTGTATGCGGACGACGGATATCGTTTTTCCTATACCTCCTCCAGCCATTTCAGTGTGTCCGGCGGCGGAGCGGACTTTAAGAGGGCCCGCATCTATGATGACGGAGACTACATAGAGGTCTATGTGGAGCTGGACCGCATTGGCGGCAGGCTGGAAGCAGCAACCGGATTAGAGTGGGAGGATACTACTGCATACTGGGATGAGATTGAAGGCGCCAAGAGCTATGAGGTTCGGCTGCGCAGGGATGAACGGACTGTGACTACCGTGGAGACGACGGGAACCAGCTATGATTTTGGCGGATATTTCAATGAAGAGGGCGATTACACCTTCCGGGTGAGGGCGATTGCCAGCTACAACAACCGGGAAGGCGATTGGTCCGAGGACTCTGACACGCTCTATATCGATGAAGATGAGGTGGGACGCTACGGCGGCAGCGGACGCTGGATGCAGGACGCCAGAGGCTGGTGGTACGCGTATGATACTGGCGGCTATCCGGCCAATGGATGGATGCAGATCAACGGCGCTTGGTATCTCTTTGACAGCTCGGGCTATATGCTGACCGGCTGGCAGTGGAAGGACAGCGCCTGGTATTATCTGAATCCCAGCGGCGTGATGCTGACGGGCTGGCAGTTTATCAACAATGCCTGGTACTACTTAAATCCCAGCGGCGTGATGCTGACGGGCTGGCAGTTTATCAACGGGGCCTGGTACTACATGAATGCCAGCGGCGCGATGCTGACGGGCTGGCAGCAGCTGAATGGCCAGTGGTATTATCTGGGTGCGAACGGCGCGATGTATGCAAATACCTGGACGCCGGATGGATATTTTGTAAATGCTTCGGGTGTATGGGTGCAGTAGGAGAACAGGGCCTATGCGGTCCTGCGGGGAACGAATGGAGCGCATAGGTTTTGGCATAAAATAGGATTGAGGGATAGAAAGCAGGCTCTGCCGAAAAAACAGGCGGGGCCTGTTTTTTTTTGTGTCTGACAGGCACATGCTCTAAGGGACAGATAATAAGCATTGGATTTTTTCTGCGGGTACAGTTCATAATAGAAGCAGGCATAAAAAGAATGAACGGAAAGAGAGAATGAAGGATGGAAGACATGAGAGAGACAATCGAGGCATTTTCGAAGTATCTGCAGAGACAGGAAAAGAGCAAAAATACAGTGGAGAAATATGTACGGGATGTCCGGAAATTTTTCAGCTTTTTGGGGAGGGATGAGATCAATCGGGACTCGGTTCTCCGCTACAAGGAGGAGCTCCAGAGAGACTATAAGCCGAGCAGCGCCAACTCTATGCTGGTGGCCCTCAATGCATATCTGAGGTTTATCGAAAAGCCGGAATGCCGGGTGCAGGTGTGCCGGATTCAGAGGGAGATCTTCCGCTCCGAGGAAAAGGAGCTCACGAAGGAGGAGTACCGAAAACTGGTGGAGACTGCGCAGAGCCAGGGAAAGGACCGCCTGAGCCATATTCTGCAGACCATTGGCGCCACGGGAATTCGGGTCAGCGAGCTGCGGTATATTACGGTGGAGGCACTTGAACAGAAGATGGCGCGTGTCAGCTGCAAGGGAAAAATTCGTGTGATTCTTCTCCCGGTATCTCTTGTAAAGCGGTTAAAGGCTTACTGCAAACGAAGAAGGCTGTGCACAGGCCCTATTTTTATTACCCGAAGAGGACGTCCGATGGATCGAAGAAATATCTGGAGGGAAATGAAGGCCTTGTGCTGCGAGGCGGGGGTACAGGCCAGCAAGGTATTTCCCCACAATCTGCGCCATCTATTTGCCAGATGCTATTACGAGAAGGAGCGGGATCTCGTCCGCCTGGCAGATTATCTGGGACACAGCAGCATAGAGACAACCAGAAGATATACTATGATCAGTACCATGGAGGCCTGCTTAAAGCAGCTGGAGCTGGGGCTTCTGTCCGGGATGGGCAGAAAAAAGAAAAGGCGGCATAATACAGATTATGTCGTAAATGAAGCCCGTTGCTCTCCCTCAGACAGCTCTTTCGAACGCCTAACTACCTAAAACCATATTGAAAATTCTCTGCTATTCAGAAAAAAGAATTGAAAATCCAGAAATGCGATGCTATAATATACGATATGTAAGTATATTTCACTGATGTGAACGTTTATGGTGCGACATAATCTGTATTATGCCGTAAATGGAGAAGCAGCTATGAAAGAGGATTTAACCGGCAGGCAGTTTGGACGTCTTTTTGTCGTGGGAGACGGCGGGAAAAATGAAAAGGGCCGGCATTACTGGAAGTGTAAGTGCGCCTGTGGGAAGGAAACCTTGGTAGAGGAATCGCATTTAAAGGCAGGCCACACAAAGAGCTGCGGCTGTTATAGAAGAGAGCGGCCCAAAGCGAGGTGTGTGGATCTGACGGGACAGCGCTTTGGGCGTCTTACGGTTCTGGGACCAGTTGTGGAAAAGAATGGGCGGATATCCAAGTGGGAGTGTCTATGCGACTGCGGAAATCGAGTGACATGCTATAGGGAAAATCTCCAATCGAGGACAACACAGAGCTGCGGGTGTCTTCGTGAGGAGGTCCGCAGGGACAATATGCGCAAGGCAATTCATTTTGTGGCGGGCACATGTATTGAACGAATCGCCAAGCAGAAGACATGCTCTAACAACACAACGGGACACAGGGGAGTTTACCGAAGAAAGAATAATAAATGGCGGGCATCGATCGGCTTTCAGGGAAAGGTATATAATCTGGGGACATTTTCCTCCTATGAGGAGGCAGTACAGGCAAGGCTTGAGGCAGAAAGCCGGATGTATGTGCCCTTTTTAGAGCGCTATTACAGCGGAAAAAATGGAGCGGCGCAAGGAAATGCATTTTGCACATTGTCCGCCCAGAGGGAGGGAGATGATGGATAGAAACGGCAGTGGGAACCGGCCGTGTATACGGGGGCCGGATGAAAGGCGGGAGCATGATACGGCGGATTATTTAAAATGAGTAAGAAAGAGAGGCGGAAAAAGGCATTATGAGAAAAAATCTGAACAAGATTTTGGCGTGGACCTTGGCAGCTGCTCTGGCGTTTCCTACACAGGCGGCAGCGGCCAT
>CALWMT010000287.1 GCA_944382045.1 uncultured Enterocloster sp.
TCTCCCTCTGCGGCGCATCTGACGCCCGAGTCCCAGGCCAAGATGATGAAGATCAAGGAATGTCTCCACTGCGGCCATTGCAAGTCCAAATTTCCTTATGGACTTGACACGCCGGCTCTTCTTGAAAAGAACCTTAAGGACTATGAGGAGATCTTGGCGGGAAAAGCATTTTAACCGAACAATACAGAGGGACCAATAGGAGAAACCGATGAAGCTTATCATTTCACCTGCTAAAAAGATGAATGAGGAGGAGGACCTTCTGGAGGTGCGGGGACTTCCGGTGTTTGCGGACAGAACCCAGATTCTTCTGGACTATATGCGGGGGCTGGACCGCAGCCAGGCCAAGGCGCTGTGGAAGTGCAATGACGCCATTGCGGAGCTAAATTACCGCCGCATACAGAACATGGATCTGCGGTCCCGGCTGTCCCCCGCGGTTCTCTCCTATGAGGGGATTCAGTACCAATACATGGCCCCAAAGATTATGGGGAGCGGGGAGCTGGACTATATAGACAGCTGCCTGCGCGTCCTATCCGGGTTTTATGGAATTCTGCGGCCCTTTGACGGAGTGAGGCCCTACCGCCTGGAGATGCAGGCAGGCATCCGCCTGGAGAATGGAGGGAAGACCTTTGGAAGCCTATACGCCTTCTGGGGGGATTCCCTTTACAGAGAGCTGACGGCGGAGGACCGGGTGATCGTCAACCTCGCCTCTAAGGAGTACAGCCGCGCGGTGGAGCCCTTCCTGGCTTCGGATGTCCGGTTTGTCAATGTAATCTTCGGCAGCCTGGAGCGCGGAAGGAACGGGGAGGAGAGGATAAAGGTTAAGGCCACGGAGGCGAAGATGGCGCGGGGCGAAATGGTGCGCTTTCTGGCCCGCGCCGGGGCGGAGGAACCGGAGGCGATGAAGGGGTTTGGCGAATTGGGATTCGCTTACAGCGAAGTACATTCAGGGGAAGACAAGTACGTATTTCTCCGACAGACAGATAAAAAATGACGGAAGAGAGGAACAGAAATTTTGCATTACAGCTGCGATACAGGGGATGCCTCCCTGGACAATCCGAGAAATCAGGACGCGATCAGTGAAAGAGAGCTCTTGGTGATGAGCTTTGGCACCAGCTTTAACGACAGCCGAAGACTTACCATTGGAGCTGTGGAACAGGCATTGGAGGAGGCGTTTCCCGCGTATTCGGTCCGGCGGGGATTTACGAGCCGAATGATCATTGATCATATCAAGGCAAGGGATGGCGTGGCGATTGACAGCACAGAGGAGGCGCTGCGGCGGGCAGCGGACAATGGAGTGCGGACGCTGGTGATTCAGCCCACCCATCTGATGAACGGACTGGAGTATCACGCGCTTGCGGAGCAGACAGAGGCGTATGCCGGCGCATTTGAACAGATGGTGCTGGGGGAGCCTCTGCTGACCTCCGAAGAGGATTTTCAGAAGGTGATTGAAGCGATTATTCAGGATACGGCGGACTGCGGGGATGGGCAGACAGCGGTCTGTCTCATGGGACACGGGACAGAAGCGCAGTCCAATCAGGTGTATGATTAGATGCAGAAAATGCTGTGGGAATCTGGATATGCGGATTACTCTGTGGGGACAGTGGAGGCGGAGCCCTCTCTGGAGGATGTGCTGGAGGCAGTCCGAAAGGGAAGCTATAGAAGGATCGTCCTGCAGCCCCTTATGCTTGTGGCCGGCGATCACGCGAACAATGACATGGCTGGCAGCGGAGAGGGGAGCTGGAGCCGGGCCTTCGAGGAGGCGGGATACAAGGTCGAGTGCCGAATCAAAGGGCTTGGGGAGCTGAAGCTGATTCAGGATGTGTTTATCGAACATGCCAGGACAGCGATGGACCGTCTAGCAGAAAAAAAGAGCCGGGTACACTGATGTGTGCCTCGGCTTATTTTTTATTCACAGTGCCTCCTGCTGTTCGGCCTTCTGCAGCTCCGCCCTCTGCCGGTCAGACAGTCCCTCCATGTAGGCCTCCGCTCTCAGCTTTCCATCACGGTCCAGATGGTCAAAAAGGTCCAGAATGCGCTTCTGCTGGCTGCTCAGAGTGACCTGAATGCCGTCTGTGCTGTAAAACTGAGCCATGGTAATGCCCATCACCTCACAGATCCGGCGTATGGTGGGAATACTTGGGGTGGTGGTCCGGCGGAAAAGATTGCCTATGTTGTTGGGGGACGTATCCATCTCAATAGCTAGGTGGTAGTGGCTCCAGCCACGCTCCCTGCAAAGCTCCTCAATGCGCTCCAGCTCATAACTCATGTCTTCACCATCATTGCCTCTCAGGAAAGTTCTGCAAGTGTTGTCTCTATGTATTGTATCCCAGGGCAGGGAAAAACATCAGGCTGAAAAATCATTGATAATATATACACTATATAGTGCATATGGGCGGCTGGGAGTGTCTCAGGAGCGGAAGCCAAGCAGCGTGTTGGGATCTACCTGGAAGAAGGTGCAGAGGATTTTGAGCTCGATGTCGGTCACAAGCCTCTGGCCTTTTTCTATGCGCAGAATGGTCAGCTCACTGAAATTGTAGCCCTGCAGCTGCAGCTTGGCGGCCAGCTGATACTGGGTCAGCTTATGAGAAATGCGCAGCTCACGGATCTGCCTTCCGATAAGATTTTTCTGGGTGCTGTTTACGGCAAGCTTCATGGCGGAATTCTCCTAAACAAATAATGAGTATTTCTAAAAATGAAATTTGTATTCGATTGTAGCGGAGAAAAAACAAAAGGTACTTCTAATGATGAAGTTTGAAAAATTAAAGTAGAAAAATCCAAGGGATTGTGATAGACTGATATCGATTATCGTTATTATCCGGCAGCTGTTTAACGGCGCCAGACAGGAGGCCTTGCGGATGCGCTACCACAATATTACAAAGGATGATATGCTGAATGGGGAGGGCCTGCGGGCTGTGCTGTGGGTGGCTGGCTGTGAGCACGGCTGTCCAGGCTGCCACAATCCGATTACCTGGGATATTGAAGGAGGCATTCCCTTTGATGCAGCGGCACGGGAGGAATTGCTTGGAGAGCTTGCAAAGGAGTATGTCTCCGGTGTTACCTTCAGCGGCGGGGATCCGCTTCACCCGGACAACCGGCGGGAGATCGGAGAGCTTGCAGAAGAGATCCGGCGCCGATTTCCAGAGAAAACGATCTGGCTGTATACGGGATATTCCTGGGAGGAGATATGCGGCCTGCCGTTTATTTCTTTGGTGGATGTGGTGGTAGAGGGAGAATTCATAGAGGAGCAGAAGGACAATGAGCTTCACTGGAAGGGACGCGCGAATCAGCG
>CALWMT010000288.1 GCA_944382045.1 uncultured Enterocloster sp.
TTTTTTTTTTGTTTTTTTTATAAAGTGATGAGCCGCTTGTCCAAGATCGAAATAGTGGATGGCGCGAGGGACTATCGTTTGATGACACGCCAATTTGTAGAGGCTCTTTTATCTTTAAAAGAATATAATCGTTTTTCTAAGGGGCTTTTTGGCTGGGTTGGATTTAAAACAAAATGGCTGGAATTTGAGAACGTAAAACGGGCGGCTGGTGAAACGAAATGGTCTTTTTGGAAGTTGTTTTTATATAGTATTGATGGTATCGTGGCATTTTCGACGGTTCCCTTAGCCGTATCGGCATTGTTCGGAATTATATGCTGTTTAATTGCGATTTTATTTATCATTGTAATTATTCTTCGAACTTTGATATGGGGAGATCCGGTATCTGGATGGCCTTCTTTAGTATGTATCATACTTTTATTAGGAGGAATCCAGCTTCTCTGTATTGGAATACTTGGCCAGTATATTGCAAAAAGCTATTTGGAAGAGAAGAAACGGCCTATTTATATTTGCAGGGAAAGTAATATAAATATTGATAAAATAGAGTAATCGCAGTAGAATCAAATTATTGCAGAACAAAGGAGAACCAACCCATGAAAGTAACAGCTCTTATCATGGCAGGCGGCCGCGGAGAGCGTTTTTGGCCCAGAAGCCGCAGAAATCTGCCAAAACAGTTTTTGTCTCTGACGGATGATGGAAGGACGATGATCCAGCTGACAGTGGAGCGCATCCTGCCGCTGGTGGACATCGAGGATATCTATATCGCTACGAACAAGGATTACCGCCAGCTGGCCTTGGAGCAGCTTCCGGGGATCCCGGAGGAGAATATTCTCTGCGAGCCCATCGGCCGCAATACGGCGCCTTGTATTGGACTCGGAGCGGTTCATATTGCGAAGAAGTATGAGGACGCCATCATGCTGGTGCTTCCGTCCGACCATCTGATCAAATTTACTAAGATGTATCAGACCACGCTGCGGGATGCCTGCAGGGTTGCCGAGGAGGGGACAAACCTGGTAACCATTGGCATCATGCCGGACTACCCGGAGACAGGGTATGGCTATATCAAGTTTGACGCAAAGGAGCCGGAGGGAAGGGCCTACCGGGTCGATCGGTTTGTGGAAAAGCCCTCCCTGGAGGCGGCGAAGGAATACCTGGCGGCAGAGGAGTATCTCTGGAACAGCGGACAGTTTATTTGGAAGGTGTCTTCGATTCTTAAGAACATGAAGCAGTATATGCCGGACACCTACAGCCGCCTCCTTCGGATTCAGGAGGCGATTGGCACGCCGGAGCAGGAGATGGTCTTGGATAAGGAATTTCGCGAGATGGAGTCCCAGTCCATCGACTACGGGATTATGGAGAAGGCCAAGGATATCTTCATTCTGCCGGGAGCGTTTGGCTGGGACGATGTGGGATCCTGGCTGGCTGTCGGGCGCATCAAGAAGACGAATGAGCTTGGAAATGTGGTAGACGGAAATATCATCACGGTGAATACTAAGAACTGTATTATTCAGGGCGGCAGGAAGCTGATTGCCGCGGTGGGGCTTCGGGACCTGATCATTGTGGATACAGAGGATGCCACGCTGATCTGCGAGAAGGATTACACCGGGGATATAAAAACGGTTCTGGAGAATCTGAAGATCTGCAATCGGGATGAATATCTTTGAGCGGTATTGTGCAGGGAAAGGACAAAAGCAAATGACAACACAGGCAGAGCGGAATTGGCTTTTATGGAAGAATCAGTCTCTGGAGGATCCGGATCTGACTGCGGAGCTGGAGGCAGTCTGCCGGGATGAGGCAGAGCTGGAGGATCGTTTTTATAAGGATTTGGAATTCGGCACTGGCGGGCTCAGGGGCGTCATCGGTGCGGGCACGAACCGCATGAACATTTATACGGTGGCAAAAGCTACCCAGGGCTATGCGGACTATTTAAAGGAAAGGGAGGAGGCTCCTTCCGTTGCCATTGCCTATGACAGCCGGATCAAATCCGATGTATTTGCCCGGACAGCGGCCAGGGTATTTGCCGCCAATGGAATTGCCGTCCATATGTACAGGGAGCTGATGCCCACGCCGGCGCTTTCCTTCGCGATCCGCCACCTGGGATGCAGCGGCGGCATTGTGATTACTGCCAGCCATAACCCGGCAAAATACAACGGATATAAGGTATACGGAAGTGATGGCTGCCAGATTACATCACAGGCGGCGAAGGATATTTTTGCGAAAATCAGCCGGATCGATATGTTCGCGAACGTTGAGAGCATGGAGCTTGATCGGGCGGTGGAGCAGGGGCGTATCCGATATATAGAGAGGGACACGATCGATGCGTATCTGGCGGCGGTATCCGCGCAGTCTCTGGGAGAGAGGACAGAGGAGGAGGAGCGGCTCCGCCGGGAGATGTCCATTGTCTATACCCCGTTGAATGGCACTGGGAGATACTGCGTGACGAGGGCCTTGAGGGAAAATGGCTTCGAGCATGTGACAGTGGTTCCGGAGCAGGAGCTTCCGGATGGAAGCTTCCCCACCTGTCCCTATCCCAATCCGGAGGTTCGGGAGGCAATGGAGCTTGGGACAGCCCTGGCGCAGAGAACAGGAAGCGAGCTTGTGCTGGCGACGGATCCGGACTGTGACCGGGTGGGCATCGCCGTGAAGCATGACGGGGAATTTTCTCTTTTGTCCGGCAATGAGGTGGGAATGCTTCTGCTGGAATATATATGCCGCCGCAGGATCGACATGGGGACGATGCCGGAGCGGCCGGTTGCCGTCAAGACCATTGTGACCATTGATCTTGCCAGGAAGATTGCCGCCAGGTATGGCGTGGAGCTCAGAGAGGTGCTCACAGGCTTTAAGTATATTGGCGAGCAGATTGGAATGCTGGAGAGGGCCGGAGAGAGGGACCGGTTTATCCTGGGCTTTGAGGAGAGCTATGGCTACCTTTCCGGCAGCTATGTGCGGGACAAGGACGGGGTAAATGCCTCGCTTTTGATCTGTGAGATGGCGGCATATTATAAGGCAAGGGGGCTTACTCTGTGGGATGCGCTGAATCAGCTCTACGAGACCTACGGATACTGTCTCAACACCCAGTACACCCATGTCTTTGAGGGGGCGGCGGGGGCCGCGCGCATGGGGGAAATTATGGAGACCCTCCGAGCCTGCCCTCCGAAGGACTTTGGAGGGCTGAGGGTGGAGAAGATCAGCGACTATAAGACCTCTATTGCAAGAACAGCTGAGGGAAAAGAAGAGAGAATCGATCTGCCCGTGTCAAATGTGCTGAAATTCTGGCTGGAGGG
>CALWMT010000289.1 GCA_944382045.1 uncultured Enterocloster sp.
AAGATCAGCCTGAGCATCAAGGCTCTTCTCAATTCCCCGGCCCACGAGGACGCGGATGTGGCAGATGTGGATATCGACGCAGTAGCTTATTCCACTGAGGAGTAAATAAAAGAAATAGAGGGGATGCTGCAATTGCAGCATCCCCTTTTTAGGCAGAGCGGCCGGATGGCTCAGTCAGGAGGAAGGCAGCCTGGATGGATTTTTGTGTCCGGATCCATGGCAGGATTAAGAAGCAGGGAGGCGGTAAAAAGGCCGTCTCCATATTTGTAGTTCAAAACACCGTGATAGCGGTCCGTCAGACAGCGGACGGAGAGGGTGCCGATGCCGGGCCGGTCTCTTTTTGAGGAGATGAAGAGACCGTTTTGTCTGCGTATCTCATGGGAGTAGGAATTTGAGACAGACAGAGTGATCATGGATGTACCGGCCTGGCGGATATTTACCGTGATAAAGGGCTTTCCGCCCTCCTGGCGCAGACAGGCCTCCAGAGCATTGGACAGGAGATTGCCCAGGATGGTGCAGAAGTCAATCTCGGGCAGGGGAAGTATCCTTGGCAGGGACACATGAGCGGTGACCTGAATGGAATTTTCCTCAGCCTCTCCAAGATAGTAGTCCAGAATGGAGTTGGCAGAAAGGTTTGAACAGTAGCATTTCCTGCTGGAGGAGTGGATGCTGCCCAGATAAGCATTGATATAGTTTAGAGCTGTCTGGCTCTTTTTTTGTTCAAGAAAGCCCTTGACAGTCACAAACTGGAAGCGCACGTTGTGGCGGGCCTGGGCAGCCTGATCCAGAGCCCTTTGAAGCTGGGACATCTGAGCTGTCTGCAGGTCGGCAAGAAGCCGGGTTGTCTTATACCGCTCCCGGAGGGCCAGGTTCTGTGCCAGATTGGAGAGGGCGTGGAGAACCACATAGTGGACAAGGTAAACACACAGGCTCCAGAACAGGCAGCGGAAGAAGACTGGCCCGTAAAAGGATGGGAGCTTGGAGGCAATGTCAAAAATAATGCATCGGAAGATGACAAAGAATACCAGGGGAATGGAGGCAAGGGCTTTCCAGCTGGAGAGCATCTGCGTATATTCGGCTGCCTTGCACAGATACGGAAAAAATATGCGGCAGACGCAGGGGAAGAGCAGAAGCAGCATGAGGAGAGGCAGGAGAGAGGGGAAAAACAGGCCCTTGGAGCGCAAAAGCTCCTGGAGCAGCACACTGCAGAGAATGATGGAATCGGTCAAGTTTTGGAACATAAAAAGCGCGTAGAAGATGACGGTCCAGCGCATCCTGGACAGCAGGACGCAGAGAGCCATATGGCAGGGGATGAGAAGGGAGGGAAGCATGGCAGAGCTCCAGGGATTGATGGGGAGGAAAACACTTGCGGCGCCGGACAGAAGCAATATAAAAAGCAGATACCCGGCCAGGATACCTGCAGTCTTGTACAGAGAAAAGCGGAGCTCCTTATAAAATGCCGCAAAAAACAGCCCCAGTACAGATATTGCGGCGGATAGTATAATACAGAACTGACGGATTGCTGCGAGCGTCATCCTAAGCCTCCATTGAGCTTGCGGAACTGATAGTCTGCGTATTCCTGCTGGATCTGCGGCCGCAGATTCCTGGTAATAGGCAGGCGCTCTCCCGATGAAAGGACAAAATCCGTTTTTAAAAGGGAGGTGACCTTGTCCATGTTGATAATACAGTTGCGGTAACAGCAGATAAACTGCGGGTAACAAAGGAGCATGGGGGAGAAGTCACTGAAGCGCATATAGGTCCGCACGATCCGTTCCGGGAGATGTATCTGTATATAGTGGTTGAAGTAGTCCGTGTACAGGATGTCATCCAGGCGGATTTTCATCATAATCCGGCTTTCCTTGACTTCAATGTAATGGGACTGGCGCTTCTGCAGCCGCGTGAGACAGTAGCGCAGGGTGTGGCACAGCATGTCGTAGGAAACGGGCTTTACCAGGTAATCTGCGGCGCGCAGCTCATAGCCTGTAAGGGCAAAGTCTGGACTGAAGGAGGAGAGGATAATGATACAGTGCTCATCCGTCTGCCGGATTCTTCGGGCGGCGGCAAGGCCGGCGGGCTCCCCGCAGGAGCCCGCGTCCTGCGCATCCTCCAGAAATATATCCAAAAATATCAGGTCATAGGCTCCGCTTTTCCAGGTCTTAAAAAAATCAAAAGAACCTCTGAAAACGGAGGTTTCCTGACAGAGGCTGGAAGCAGAGCAGTATGCAGCTATATAATCAGAGAGACGGCTGGCGTCTTCCGCACAGTCTTCAATAATTGCGATATTCAAGGGGTTCCTTTCTTCTTAAAAAAGAAAAGGGGACCGAAGTCCGTGTCAGCTTTTGTAAAACTTACCGAAAATAATCGGTGCTTGTCTGTATATTTACAGTATAATATATAAATTTTTAAAAAGCAAGGATATTTGGAATAAGTTGTAAAAATTAAGGCATACTTTCTCTGACAGAGCTGAGAAAGGAGAATAGCCTTATGGGAAAAAAGAAAGCAGAGGATTTTGATCCCCAAAAGCTGACGCCTCAGGAAAAATTAAAGCTTGAGATCGCGCAGGAGCTGGGACTGGATTCCAAGGTGATGGAGAGCGGCTGGAGAAGCCTTACCGCAAAGGAGAGCGGGCGGATTGGCGGATTGATGACGAAGAGAAAGCGGGAGATAAAATCCCAGGCATTGCGTGAAGAATAAAAATCCGGTATACTGTATGGGTATGATCGCTTGGAGATAAAAGCCTTCCTGAGGAGGAACGGATGAAAATAGGAATTATTTGCTTTACAGCCAGAGGCGCCAGGCTGTGCCGCAGGCTGTTTTCCCATTTCAGGGAAGGGGGAGAGGACTGCCGTGCCTGGATTCCCCAGCGTTTTCTGCTTCCAGAATGGGAGGAGGAGGGGATGGAGCCCCAGACGCAGGGCGTGAGAGAGTGGGCCGGCCAGATGTTTGCCGAGAAGCGGGGAATGATATTTGTGGGGGCGGTGGGAATTGCGGTCCGTGCCATTGCCCCTTGGGTGGATGACAAGCTGACGGATCCTCCAGTGGCTGCTGTGGACGAGGCGGGACATTATGCCGTCCCCCTGCTGTCAGGCCATATGGGAGGGGCCAATGAGCTGGCTCGGCGGATCAGCAGGCTGACAGGCGCTGCTGCAGTGATCACCACGGCTACAGATGTGAACCGCATTTTTGCCGTGGACCTGTTTGCTGTCAAAAATGGGCTGGTTCTCACAGACCGTCAGGAGGCCAAGGCGGTTTCAGCCTGCCTTCTGGACGG
>CALWMT010000290.1 GCA_944382045.1 uncultured Enterocloster sp.
AAGAACCGGCTATTTAGAGAATTAAATATGGATGATGCTCCATAAAAGTCACGGAAGCATTACATATTTCGAAAGGATTCAGGGAGAGCAGGCAGCCGGCCCCGAGCTGAAGCATAAAGAGCGGTGGAACGCATGTCTGTTGGGCGCAGCGGTCTGTCTGCTTACTGCGGCCTCCGTTCTATTTGCAGGCTGCGGATGAAATTGACAATTGTATATGGAGGAGGATCTCCATGTCTATTTATATCACAGGGGACTGCCACGGGGATTACCGCCGGTTCAGCATGAAACGATTTCCGGAGCAAAAGGAGATGACCAAGGACGACTGCGTGATCATCTGCGGTGACCGGATTACCTGCAGGAGGTGGAGGAAAGGCTTCAGTACAAAAGGTGGTTTTTCGACCGCTACCGTGACAACCGCAAAGTGACGGAAAAGCACGTCATGCTTTACGAGCAGATTGTGCGAATTGGGTGATGGCGGCCGGTGTGCAGCCGCGTATCCGGCAGATAAAACAGGCAGCCGCCGCCGGTGCAGCCCGCCCCCTAAACGGTTACTTTAAAAGAAATGTAAGGCATACGTAATGTTTGAGACGCCTGAACGTGGTAAAATTTAAGTATCATAGATGAAGGAGCGGATCAGTATGACGAGAAAAAGGATACGGGTAAAACCCGGCAGGGCCCAGTCGAAGATGGGATTTTTTGCGGGGCTCTTGTTCTGCCTGATAGGCGTTTTTATGGTTATCCCCATATTCGGGGTGTTCGGCATATTCTGGACGCTGATGGCGGTGATCATCACGGCTCTCAGCGGCATCAACGCATTTTCCGATAAGGGGATGGCCTCTCATGAGATCATCATAGATGAGGAGAGCGGGGCTTCGGAGTCCGGGGATAACAGGCGCAAGGAGAACATAGAGAGCAGGCTCAGGATTGCAGAGGAGCTTTACCGGGAGGGGACCATCACAAAGGACGAGCTCGATGAGAAAAGAAGGGAGATTCTCAAAGAAATATGAAAAAGATAGCTTTGCTTGCAGCATCGATATTTGTCCTTACCGCCTGCGGATCCCCGACGGCCCAGGATGCCGTGTCGGGGGAGCTGGGCGTGGATGCTTCCTCGGCAGAGGTTCTCTCTCAGACGGATGATCACGGGGGATTCCACGGGGACGGGATGACGGTTATTGTCCTGGACTGCGGGGATACGGATATTGCTGGGCAGATAGGCGGAATGGAAGGCTGGAAGCCCTTTCCGCTAGACGACACGGTAAAAGCTCTTGTGTACGGCGTGGAAGACGGAACCGTCAAGATGGGCCCCTATCTCTCGGACGAGGCGGGAGAGCCGCTGGTTCCTGAGATAGAGGAAGGGTATTACCTGCTCATCGACAGGCAGGCGGAGGAGGGAAAAGCCACTGGGGCGGACATCCTGCACCGCGCCTCTTTTAATTTTACTTTGGGACTGTATGACGCAGGGGAAGACAGGCTGTATTTCTGCAAGCTTGATACGTGATGGGCGCCCAGTGGGCTGCGAAAATTTGGCGGGTGCATTTGGAACCTCTGAATGCATACCGCCAAGACCAAGGCCCGGAGCTGTGGCCTTGGTTTTGAGCTGGCGGTGCTGGATGAAGAAAAATGAGAGGATTTTCATTTGCTGGGAATGCATGGAGGGGAGGAAATTGGCAAAAAGTGATTGACGGGAGATAAATTTAGCGATATAGTGGGGATGTGCAGAGAGATAAGAAAGACGGGAACTATATTTTTGTGCAGAATTTCTATGCATTCAGCCCGCTTTAGGGCATTGAAACATATAATTCCCAGCTCTGAGAAATAGAAAAACGGTTTTGAGGATGCATTCAGCCCGCCCGAGGGCATTGAAACACGCCAGGACCTGTATGAAGATCTTCCGATCTCCAAGAAATGACAGCCATCCCGCATGGCACATGGAAATGACCTGTATGGAGGAAAGCCATCCCAAACCCCAGCCCAGCGCGGCACACGCCGGGCTTATTTTTTTGCCCGCACCGCGCACATCAGATGCAGCATTTTGGCAGCCCCAAACAAGGCTGCCAAATCAATCCGCCGCCTGCGGAAACAAAAAAACACCGCCGGTCCACTCCCATTTACAGGGCTGTGGACCAGCGGTGTTTTTAGCTATTTATAAACAATGATTCGATTGCTGCCGGCGATTGCCGGTTATCCCGGGAGGCCGCATCAATCCGGAATGCTCGCATGATACTCCTGAAGGGATTTCAGCTCATCATGCTCGCCCCGGATGACGGCGGCGATTCCCTTGGCTGCGGCCTTGGCGGCGTACATGGTGGTCAGGTAGGGAATCTTCTTGTTGATGGCGGTCTTGCGCAGGTAGGAATCGTCGTACTTGCTCTGCTTGCCCGCCGGGGTGTTGATAATCAGGTCGATTTCCCCGTTGACCATGGCATCGTAGATGTTGGGGCGGCCCTCCTGCAGTTTCTTTAGGATGCGGCAGGGAACGCCGTGCTCCTCCAGATACCTGCCGGTTCCCTCGGTGGCCACGATGGAGAAGCCCAGCTCGTGAAGCTGCGCCGCAGCCTCCAGGGCCAGTGGCCGGTCTGCGCTGTTGACGCTGACTAAGGCAGTGCCGGATAAGGGCAGCTTGGTGCCAGCGGCCTCCTCCGCCTTATAGTAGGCCAGGGGGAAGGTGCTGCTCAGGCCAAGAACCTCGCCGGTGGAGCGCATTTCCGGTCCCAGAAGGGGGTCAACCTCCGGGAACATGTTGAAGGGAAGGACAGCCTCCTTGACACCGTAGTAGGGGTGCTCCTTCTCATAAAATTTGGTCACATCCGGGCGCGTGCCGGTGAGCTCGTAGGCCATGAGCTGAGTGGCAATATTGGCCATGTTGATGTTGCAGACCTTGGAGACCAGGGGCACGGTGCGGGAAGCTCTGGGATTGGCCTCCAGCACGTAGACGGTATCCTTATAAATGGCGTACTGCATGTTCATCAGGCCCACGACACCCATCTCGCAGGCAATGTCCGTGGTGTACTTGCGGATGATTTCTTTATTTTTCTCAGAAATTTTCACCGAGGGAATCACGCAGGCGGAGTCACCGGAGTGGATGCCGGCCTGCTCAATGTGCTGCATAACGGTGGGCACAAAGGCGTGGGTTCCGTCGGAGATGGCGTCCGTCTCGCACTCCATGGCGTCCTGGAGGAACATATCCATCAGGATGGGACGCTCCGGCGTCACATTGATGGAGGCCGCCATGTAATCCCGCAGCATCGCATCGTCGTAAACCACC
>CALWMT010000291.1 GCA_944382045.1 uncultured Enterocloster sp.
GAGGAAAAAATCCGCATGTGCCAGGCGGTCACGGAGGCTGGGGCGGACTTTATCAAGACCTCCACGGGATTCTCGGCCGGAGGGGCCACCCGGGAGGACATCGCCCTCTTTAAGAAATACGTGGGGCCCCAGGTGCGCATCAAGGCGGCGGGCGGAATCAAGAGCTTTGCGGATGCCCGGGACTTTATCAGCCTGGGAGCTTCCCGCCTGGGGACAAGCAGGCTGGTGGAGCTGGCGAAGAAGGAGCGCGGATAAGGCGCGGCAGGGCTTCTGACCGGGATGAAAAGGCGGGATCATGATTCAGAAGGCAGCTCCAGCCTCCTCCTCCCGCACCAGCTCGATAAAGGCCTGCATTTCCCGGGTAGCCCATTTTTCTTTGTGGTATACCATCTGCCGCCAGGTGCGCATATGAAAATCTGTCAGGGAGAGGGAGGCCAGACGGCCTTCCCGGATATCATCGCGGACCGTGAATTCTGGCAGGAGAGAAATGCTGCCTCCCTGCCGCAGCAGGCGGATGATAAAATCTGTATTTCCTATTTCAAGAAAAGGATGTATTTCCTTCTGCAGGGATGCCAGATACTGCTCCAGAATGAAGCGGTAGCTGGCATTCTTTTCTGTGAGCAGGAAGGGCTCGCGGATGACCTCATCCAAGGACAAATCCTGCCGTCCAGCCAGAGGATGATCTGGACGGGTCACAAAGAGTATTTCCTCCGGGGCATCTAAGACCCGCTCCCATTTGTTGTCGTAGGTGGGCCGATCCAGGAAATACACAATATCGATCGAATTCTTGTTCATCATCTCCAGGAGAGCCTCCGGAGAATCCGTGCGGATACTCACGCTGACCTTGGGAAAACGGCGGTGGTATTCCATGATCAAGGCGGGCAGGAGGGAGGAGCAGATGGATTCAATGGCTCCCAGACGCAGATGTCCGGAAGGCTCCCGGAATGAGGACACAGCGTTCCGTCCCTGTTCCAGATCCCGCATAACAGCGGAGGCATATTCGTAGAAGACCTCGCCCTGGTGGGTCAGGGAGGTCTGCTTTCCAATCCGGTCAAACAGATGAACCTGAAGCTCCTCCTCCAGCTGCTTGATCTGTATGGTGACAGCGGCCTGGGAGTATCCCAGGGCCTGAGCAGCCTTGGAGAAGCTCTTCCGCTGAGCTACCTGGAGAAAGGCGGCGATTTCACGAAGCTCCATAGGAACCTCCTATAAAATATTTTAATCAATATCATAAAAACGTTAAATTTTACAATCACATACAAATATGGTACAGTATTTTTAAAGAAAAAGCAAGGGCAATCAGGAAGCGGAAGAAAGGAGAAAACGATGGAAAAGACAAATGAGAAGTATGGCGCCTATGTGCAGATTCTGAAGGAGGAGCTGGTGCCGGCCATGGGATGTACAGAGCCTATTGCTCTGGCCTATGCGGCAGCCACCGCGAGACGTGTGCTGGGCGCGCTGCCGGATAAGGTGGTCATTGGAGCAAGCGGCAGCATTATTAAGAATGTGAAGTCTGTGATTGTGCCCAACACGGATCATTTGAAGGGCATTCCCGCAGCAGCCGCCGCAGGTATTGTGGCCGGAGATCCCGATCGGGAGCTGGAGGTTATCGCCCAGGTGGACAAGGACCAGATCCAGGCCATGAGGGATTTCCTGGACAGTGCAGAGATTGTGGTGGAGCATGTGGACAATGGCATCACCTTTGACATCATTGTCACTCTGTACAAGGGAGAATCCAGTGCGCAGGTGCGGATCGCCAACTATCACACCAATATTGTACATATCGAGAAGGATGGAGAGGTATTAAAGGATGTGGAGGTCCAGGGTGAGACAGAGGAGGGCCTGACCGACCGCAGCCTTTTAAATATGGAGGATATTTGGGATTTTGCTAACACTGTAGATATTGCAGATGTGAAGGAGGTCCTGGACCGGCAGATTTCCTACAATATGGCGATCGCCGAGGAGGGAATCAAGGGAGATTATGGCGCAAACATTGGTTCTGTGCTCCTGGATATGGAAGGGACAAATGTGCGGGTACGGGCAAAGGCCATGGCAGCTGCTGGCTCTGACGCCCGCATGAATGGATGTGAGCTTCCTGTTATCATCAACTCTGGAAGCGGAAACCAGGGAATCACCGCCTCTGTTCCTGTCATTGTGTATGCGAAGGAGCTGGGCGTTTCTGAGGAGAAGCTGTATCGGGCACTGACTCTTTCCAACCTGACCGCCATCCATCAGAAGACTCCCATCGGGCGTCTTTCCGCCTACTGCGGCGCGGTGAGTGCGGGAGCGGGAGCAGGAGCCGGTATTGCCTATCTGGCCGGCGGCGGCTACAAGGAAGTGATCCACACCGTGGTAAATGCCCTGGCAATTGTCTCTGGAATTATTTGTGACGGCGCCAAGGCCTCCTGCGCGGCAAAGATTGCCACGGCAGTTGACGCGGGCATTCTGGGCTACAACATGTACATCCGCGGCCAGCAGTTCATGGGCGGCGACGGAATCGTCATGAAGGGCGTGGAGGCTACCTTAAAGAACATCGGCCGTCTGGGCAAGGAGGGCATGAAGGAGACCAACGAAGAGATTATTAAGATGATGATTGGGGAGTAAAATCGAATAGCTATTGGCTGAGGAGGGCCGCTGCAGAACCGGGAAGGATCCGGGACCGCAGCGGCCTTTTTGTATTATGTCAAAAAAATCCACCTTTGTCCCGGTATTTTTAGTTAACGCAGAGGATGAAATGCTGGATAATTAAAAAAACTGGATGAAGGGGGATTCTAATATGATAATCGCAGCGACAGGAAGCCTGCAGGCAGGGCCAAATGCTCCAATTGTATACAGGGGCAGCTATGAAGAAATATTGCCGCAGATGCGTGAGGATGGATATCGGGGGGCGGAGCTTCACATCCGGGATTCTCGGGAAATCGACAGAGAAAAATTATGGGATGGCTTAAAGAAAAATCGGCTGACACTGACCTCTATCGGAACAGGTGCAGCCTATGGAGCCTGGCATTGGAATATTGGAGACCGTGATCCGGAGGTGAGAAAAAATGCACTTGCGTGTCTCCGGGAGCATATGATTACGGCAGCTCCTTATCACGGACTGATTATCATTGGCTCTATGCAGGGACGGTTCGGGGATGCTGAATCCCCGGAGGCGTTTGCAGCAAATGTAGAGGAGAGCCTGTACAGTCTGGACCGAATGGCAGAAGAATACGATGTGCAGGTGGGATACGAGATCATGAATCACTATGAAAGTGATTT
>CALWMT010000292.1 GCA_944382045.1 uncultured Enterocloster sp.
AGGCTGTGCCCAGGAAGGTACAGGCGCCCACAGAGGGACAGCCTGTGATCTTATATTCGCGGATCTCCTCCGGAGTGATGGCATCCTTGCGCTTCTGGCGCAGAGAAATATCTCCCGCCACCAGGGAGGTGGTCATATCCGGACCGGGCCGCATGCTGCCCCCCGGCAGAAAGATCGTCGGAATATCCACGCGCACCGCCGCCTTTAAGTGGGCGGGAATTGACTTATCACAGGAGCTGGACAGCACCATGCCATCCCACGGCAGAGCCCCTGCATGGACCTCCACCATATCGCACACAGCCTCCCGGGATGCGAGAACCAGATTCATTCCGTCATGCCCCTGGGCACAGCCGTCACAGATATCTGTAATGTGATACTTGGCGCCCCAGCCGCCCCGCTCCAGCACCCCCCAGCGCACCTGATCCGTCAGCTGGTTTAGGTGAACGCTGCCTGGGTGGGAATCTCCATACACATCCTCAATGAGAATCTGAGGCTTCTCGATATCCTCCTCCGACCAGCCGCTTCCCAGCTCAAGGGCGTCGAACTGAGCCCAAAGGAGGCGCTCCCTTCTGCTTCTCTGCTCCATAGCAATCTACCTCCCAATTCCAAATTTATTCCCCTTCTATGTACTCGAAATATTCAAAATCCGCATATTTGGAAAACCCGGACATATCCTGGGCACATATGCCGATAAATGCCCCTGTGAAGGCGGAATCATTGATGTGCTCGTCGGAAATCCGAGTGGCATCACAGTCTTCTCCATACTGCTCATACTGCACGCCGTCCAGGGAATAGAAGAAGCGCACTGTCTCATAATTCCCCTCAAGCTTCAGCCAGATCCTTCCGGTCTCCGGAAGCTTCACATAGGCAAAGGGCTCCGCATACTCCCCATTGTCGCAGCTTAGGATGGCCAGCATCCGCCCCAGCTTTTCGTCATAGCTGACCCGCAGATAATAATACTGGGTGGTATTGTAGTAGTACACCATTCCCGCCATCTGCTTAAAATAGCTCGGCGCAAATTCCAAGGCTGTGGATGCGGAAAATACAAAGGACTGCTGCCGTCTTGCCACGATAGCCTGATTAAACTTGGAGAGCAGGCTCTCCTTTCCGTACAGACGCAGCCATCCCGGCCTGGCCGTCAGGGACATAACCTCCTCTGTCAGCGGACGCCGCAGGGTCTGGAGATCCATATCCCACTTCATTCCAGGCGCAAAGGTATACCGCTTGCGGACAGGCTCCGGCTCCGTTCCCTCAAAGGGCACCTCCACGGTCTCCAAGGGTCCGTTTCCGCCGCCCCTTATGCGAAGCCAGCCCTCCTCGTCAAAATACACATTCTGGAGAGCCGTCTCTCTTCCCAGCACGCAGAAGCCCCGGTTCTCTCCGATAGGCCTGCCGCAGAGATGGGCGAGGAACCACTCCCCGTTCTGCGCCTGTACCAGGCTTGCATGGCCGGCCCGCTGCAGGAGAGCCTCCGGCTTATCCCTCGAGGTGAGCATAGGAGTCTTGGGATCCAGCTCATAGGGGCCATCAATCGCTTTCGACCGCGCCACAGTCACCGCATGGCCCTCGAAGGTTCCTCCCTCCGCCACCATCAGGTAATAGTACTCCCCAATATGGTACAGATGCGGCCCCTCGGTAAAGCCGATGTCAGAGCCAAGGAAGATTTTCTTCACAGGCCCCACGCACCTCTTCTGCGCCTCGTCGTACTCCTCCAAGAGAATCCCGGAAAAGCGGTTGTGTCCCTCCCGGAAATCCGTCTCCATAGTGACAAACCATTTTCTCCCATCCGTATCATGGAAGAGGGAGGGATCAAACCCATAGCTGTTGATGTACACCGGCTCTGACCATTCCCCGTCTACCCGGTCACAGGTCACCAGATAATTGTGCGTATCCTTCAAGCGGTCCTTGGTGCGGGAATTGGTATAAACCAGGTAAAAGGTTCCGTCGTGCCAGGACAGGCAGGGAGCCCAGACTCCTCCGGAATCCGGGACTCCCTCCATATCCAGCTGGCTCACACGGTTTAAGGGCTGGGCTGCTATTTCCCAATGAATCAGATCCCTGGAATGATGAATCTGCACACCAGGGAACCACTCAAAGGTAGATGTGGCAATATAATAATCATCTCCCACCCGGCAGATCGACGGATCCGGGTTGAAGCCCTTTAAAATCGGATTCTTGACAATGCTCATAGCGTCTCCTTCTCGTGAAAGCGCTGCATATTAGGAAAATGCGGCTGCAAATCAGCCCTTCACAGCACCCTGTGTCAAGCCGTTTACTACCTTCTCCTGCGCGCAGAAATACAGGATGATAACCGGCAGAGAGCCCACCAGAATGGCGGTGAGAATCGCCGGGATATTCACACTCTGGAATCCGTAGAACTCACGGATACCAAGGGGAAGCGTCTTCCTGGTTGTGGTATTGATCAGCACGTTTGCATTGATAAATTCATTCCAAATATTCAGGAAGGTGTATACCGTTACCGTAGAAAGTCCTGCTCCGGAAAGAGGAAGGATAATCTTGTGGAATACGCCCACTGTACTGCATCCATCAATGATGGCTGCCTCCTCAATCTCCTTGGGGATCTCCCTGAAAAACTGCGTCAAAATAAACACAGAGATAGGAATGTTGTAGCTTACATAGGGACCGCAGAGACCTATCAGAGAGTCATTCAGGTGAATGGAGCTGAGCAGCGTAAAGGTAGGAATCAGGGTCGTATGTACGGGAATCATCATACCTGCGATGATCAGGAAATACAGCACGCCGGAGGCCTTAAATTTCATCTTTGCAAAGGCAAAGGAGATCATCGAGGAGCTCAAAAGAATCAAAAACACGCTGGCCACTGATACAAGCGCACTGTTTACGAAATACCGCAGGAAACTCGGCTGGAACACTGCCTCATAGTTTCCAAAATAGGGCTTCGTGGGAAGCAGCCAGATGTTCTGCAGATACTCCGCCATATCCTTAAAGCTGTTAATCAAAAGGAATATAAACGGGAAGCCGGTTATCACAAGGATAATCAGACAGGCCGCATACAAAAAGGCATGTATAATATGTCTTTTTACTTTCGCATTCATGACTTCTCCCCCTTTCCGGTCACATACAGGAAGATACAGGCAAAGGCAAAGCAGATGATAAACATGTATGCCGCTATGGCGCTGGCATAGCCCATCTGGAATTCTGTAAAGCCCTTCTTATACATATAAGTTGCCATCAGCTCCGTGCTGGCATTGGGCGCGCCGCCCATCAT
>CALWMT010000293.1 GCA_944382045.1 uncultured Enterocloster sp.
CCTTGAATGCCGGGCGTACCTCCCCGAGGCCTTGGGAAATCCCGTCCCTGGAAAACTCTCCCCAGAGCTGAACCGGGATCCGGCCGCCTCCCAGCCGGAAGGCCCTGGCCTCAAGCTCCCTCTGAAAGGCGATTCCCGCCAGCGGATCCCGCTCCCTGTCTCTGTCCGCAAAAGCCCGGAAATCCTCAGGCGTCACTGTCACAATCAGGGCGCTGTTGGCGTTTTCCCCTGCCCGGTCGTGATAGCTCATGCCGTTGACCGCAAGCCTCCCCGGCTCCGAGGAGGCATTGACCACATATCCGCCCGGGCACATGCAGAAGGAGTACACGCCTCTGCCTGTGGACACCTGCCGCGTCACCTTGTAGCTGGCCGGCCCCAGATCGGCCCAGGCCTCCCTGCCGTACTGGCTTATGTCAATCATCCGCTGGGGATGCTGGATGCGCAGGCCCATGGCAAAGGCCTTGGCCTCCATGGG
The DNA here is from genome assembly GCA_944382045.1 of uncultured Enterocloster sp. Lineage (GTDB taxonomy): Bacteria > Bacillota > Clostridia > Lachnospirales > Lachnospiraceae > Enterocloster. Next base: position 476 of record CALWMT010000293.1, read on the forward strand.
AATCCCCCGCTCCCAAAGCATGGCAAAGGTGTCCCTGGCGCTGTGTCCCAGAGCCAGCACCAGCGCCTGGGTGGGAATGCGCTCACCCCCGTCCAGGCGGACCGCCTCCGCGCGCCCCTCCTTGATCTCCACATCCGCCACCCGCGCCCCAAAGCGGACCTCACCGCCCAGACGCACAATCTCCCGGCGGATGGCCTTCACGATTCCCCGCAGCACATCCGTGCCGATGTGGGGCTTGTGCTGATACAGGATAGCCGGGTCCGCGCCGAATTCCGTGAGAATCCTAAGAACCGCATGATTTCTTCCGCAGGCGTCCTTCACCAGGGTGTTTAACTTCCCGTCGGAGAACGTCCCGGCCCCGCCCTCGCCGAACTGTACATTGCATTCGGGATCAAGGATTCCCTTTTCCCAGAACTGTTCCACCCGGGCTGTCCGGGTATCCGCGTCCTCCCCCCGCTCCAAAAGGATCGGCCGATACCCCGCCCTGGCAAGGGCAAGTCCGCAGAAAAGGCCGGCGGGCCCTGTTCCCACAATCACCGGAGGGCAGTCAAGCGGAATCGTCCCCGGCTTTGGCAGACTGTAGGGCATCTCCTCGTGAAGGGATACCTCCTTCCCTCCCAGCCGCTTCACTGCCTGCCGCTCTCTGGCTTTGTCCGTCAGCTCCACATCCACCACATAGCTGTAAAACAGCTCCGGCTTTTTTCTGGCATCCAGGGACTGTCTGCGGATATGCAGAGCGCGGATTTCCGTTTCCGAAACGCGAAGCCTTTTGGCCGCCCGCTCTCTAAGCTGTTCCCCGCTGTGGGAAACCGGAAGCTTTAATTGATTCATTCGTATCATTTTCCCGCTCCCCCTTCCAAGGCACGTGCGGCGCTCCGGCCTGCGGTCACGCCGCTGGACCATGCAAACTGCAGGTTATATCCCCCGCAGATTCCATCTACATCGAGAATCTCCCCCGCAAAATAAAGCCCTCTCTTTATCCGCGACTGCATGGTCCTGGGGTCAACCTGCCGGGTGTCCACTCCGCCGCAGCAGACCTGCGCGTTTGCGAACGGATTCACAGACATGACAATGGCCTCATAGGACTTGAGTTGACCCAGAATCCGTCCCAGCTGCTTTCCCGTAAGCTCTCCGGCCTTCAAGGAAGGGTTCACGCCCGAGCATTTAATCAGTACCTGTGCCAGCTTGGGGTTCAGCATTCCCGTAAAGAAATCCGATACCGGCTTGTATCCCAAAAGAGAGGCCCGTTTTTTAAGGAGGCCAAACGCCTCCCTCTCCTCCCAGGCAGGCATAAAATCAACCCGTACAGTGACCCTTCTTCTCTGGTCCAAGGCCTTTGCAGCAAACCGGCTCACCTGAAAAATGGGGATTCCTGACAAGCCGTAATCCACCAGCTGCAGCTCTCCTCGGTCCTCCGCTGCCAGCTCCCCGTCCACAAGCAGGCGCACCCCGGCCTCTGTGCGCACCCCAGCCATCTGCCGGTACATATTTCCCTGGCAGCGCAGCTGCACCAGGGCTGGAAGCGGCTTGATAATCGAGTGGCCCAGCTGTCTGGCAAGCTCATACCCGCTGCCGTCTGATCCAGTGGAGGGGGCTGCCTTGGATCCCGCAGCCAAAATCAGCGCGTCCTCGGAGAGACGTCCCTGATCCGTGTGCAGAACAAAACCGCCGCAGGGCCTCTCCTCAATCCGCTCGATATGACAGGAGAGATGGATCTGTACCCTGCGCCGCTCCGCCTCCTGCAGCAATACGTCCCGCACGGATGAGGCTTGATCCGAATAGGGGTACAGATATCCATTCCGATCCTTGATAAGAATTCCAAGGCCCTCAAAAAAGCCCAGAGTCTCCTCCAGGCCAAATCGTTCGATCACCTTCATGGGAAAATCCTTCTGTCCGCAGCGAAAGCATTCTGCTTCCATTCTCCGGTTCGTCAGGTTGCACCGTCCGTTCCCTGTGGAGAGAATTTTCTTTCCCGCCTTGTCCATATGTTCGATCACTGTCACCTGAGCGCCGGCTCTGGCTGCTGCAATGGCAGCTGCAAGGCCGGACGCTCCCGCGCCCACGATTCCGATTCGTCCCTTCATTTGTATGATAGCTCCTAACTCGTATAAGATTCCAAATAATGATATACATCCATCATCGTGGGAAACCAGATTCCCTCCATCAGCCTTGCTCGTTCCTCCTCAGGAAAATCTGTCACGGGTATATGGGTATACAGACAGATGGTTGTTCGGTCGCTGCAGAAGACAAGAAGAAAGCCTGACTCAGCTACCAGATAATATTCCTCCTGAGCCAGGGTGCTTTCCACCACAGGCGTAATTTTTTTCTGCCCTGCGGCCGCCAGGCCTTCCCTGTCATCTGCAGTCTCCGTCTCAATCACCGTGTTGGGAATGGGCCTCTCCTGACGAATGGAGTACCGGGTAATCCCATAAACCGCAATCAGGCATACAGCTGACGCGGCAATAAACAGCAGAAAGCAATACAATATCCTTTTCAAGTCGGACCTCCTTATAACCGGCATCACTGCCGATTCTTCCTCTGAAGGATAGTATTGACCTTCCTTAAATTTTTAAACACAGACGCAGCCAAAAGAGGCGGCAGGCTAAAGCAGGCGCAGCCGTTTGAAAATCCTTGTCAGCCTTGTTCCCATAGGCATTTCCCTTAGCTCCTCCTCATTCACCGCCCCCAGCCTTACCAGCAGCAGGCCATAGACTGCCATTGCCGCTGCCACGGATGGGACAACCAAGACTGCCATTC
>CALWMT010000294.1 GCA_944382045.1 uncultured Enterocloster sp.
GGGCTCCCTTGGCATCCACCAGTGTGCTGATCATATTTAACAGGTCATTGGAGCGTGTCAGGGGGATCTCCGTGATGCAGCTCTCCGGAAGGTTCTCCGGCTTCTCCAGGCTGTACTGGATGGAAGCGGAGGTGGCGTCGCACCAGGAATAAACCACAGGGGCGAACTTGTCCAGGAACTCGTCGAAGCTGCTGACTAAAAGCTCCTCATTGATCTCCTTGATCTTGTCGTCGTCCAGGCTGGTCTTTCCCCTAACATCTCCGATAAGAGTGATCAGGTTCAGCCGCTCCGGGTTGATCTCGGCAAACAGCATGGTCCGGTTGGTTTGTGTAATTGTCTCCATACGCTTACTCCCTTTTCTAAGTTTTATGTAGCAGTTCGGGGCTGCATTTTCATTGAATTACCGCTATGTAATGCAGCTCCAGCTCATAGGCCCCGTCCGGGGCCGTTATATATAGAACATCCCCAAAGCCCAGGCTGTACTGTATCTGCCTGCAGAGGATGGAGCTTCCTGTCATCAGGGTGGCCGGGGAGGTGTGGTAGAGGATCATCCGCCGCCCCTCGTCCGCGATAAGGAAAATCAAATCAAGGCGCAGAGCCTCCGAGAGCTCGGGGTACTCCCGCATCAGATCCCCCAGGCACACCCGGGAATCCCTGATCTTGTACATGGGGAAGGTGAGCGGCGGTATCTCCCCGCTTCCCGGCGGCTGTACCGTCACATAGGCGTCCATTTTTCCCGCGAACCGGTTCCCCTGCTTTCTCTGGGCAATGACCTCAAGCTGGGGCTTGGGCTTATAGAGGAGCTTAAAGAGCCCAAATCCCGCCCCCGCAGTAGCCAGGAGAATCACCCACCAGTATGTCACCCAAATGGGCGTGACGGATACCTCCATTGGATAGGAAAAGGTGTCCTCCCCATCGCTCACAAAGAGGGTAAAGGTCTGTCTGCCGCTTCGGAGTGGAGTGAGCTCCAGCACATTTCCCTCCAGGCCGGCCCCGGCCCGCCCCTCTTCCCCGGCTTCTATGGAATAGGTGAGGCTGTCCCCGTCCCCGTCCTGAAAATAGTCGTCCAGCGCATAGGTCACGCCGCCCCCCAGGCGGGGAAGCGAAAGCTCCGGCAGGCTGCCGGACGGCGGGGTATTCACAGAGCGGACCCGCGCGTCAAAGGGGTAGGCCCCCAGCTGGTCGCTGAGCACTCCCGCCAGCTCGTAGGAGCCGGATCGGAGGGCTTTGATCTCCCCTGCCAGGACTCCGTCCTTCACTGAGGCCCCGCCCAGAGCGATGCCCTCATTCCCAGGGCTTCCGGCCCCGCCGGGCGCCGCCCACTCCCAGGAGAAGCGGCTGTAGAAATCACCGTCCGCGATCACCTGCCCCTGGCGGTCCTTAAAATACACCTGATACTCTGTGCTCCCGTTCTTTGGCAGATCCTCTTCTGCGGAGAGCACAGGAAGGAGCTCCCTGTAGCTGATTAAATACAATTTTACGCTCTGTCCCTGGGCCGTGGCCGTGGTCAGCGTCATCTCCTTTATGTCCTCATCGATGCTCTCATAGCCAATTTTTCCAACCCCGTAATTGGCCGACATGGCCAGGGGAATCTCCTGCTCCCCATAGCGGATAACCGTGTCCCCCACGGGGCCCGAGGAGATGAGGAGGAGATCCATCTCGTCCAGATAGGGCTCCTCCAGTGCCACCCGTATCTCCTGATTTCCCTGGCCGTAGATGCCGGAGGACAGCTGCTGTATTTTATAGGAAATGTTGTTGTCAAAAATACCGTATAAAATCTCAATCAAATCGCCAGGCTGGGTCACCTTATAGGTTTCCCCCCCTGTAAGGGCCGCCAAATCCACCAGGCTGTCCCCGCTCCCCTCATACTGCCCGAAGGCCACGCCGTAGATGGGAATGTTTTCCTCGGCGCAGATCTCCCCGCAGCGCGCAAGGTCTGCTTCGGACTCTGTCTCCGTCCGATCCGTCCGTCCGGGAAGATCTGTCTCCCCGTCGGAGATCACCACGAGCACCCGCTTTCTTCCGTCCTCTCCGGGCATGGCCGACAGGGCCGTCTCAACCCCAAGGCCCATATCCGTATCCCCGGAGTAGGACACTGCGTCAAGCCTGGCCTTCAGAGTCTCCCTGGCTGCCGGATCCGCGATGGAGACCGGCGAAACCGTCTGGCCGATGGCATCGCTGTAGGAGACAAAGCCAATGCGGATATCTTCGATATGTACAGTATCCACGAAGGCCTTCACCATAGACATCCCCATCCGCCCGGGGTCATTGGAGACCATAGACCCGCTGCTGTCAATGGCGAACATCACATCCAGCCCGCTCTGGCGGCTCTCAAATTCCTTTGCCGATGCCTGTACGGAGAAAGCGGCGCAGCAAACAGCAAAAAATATGATTGTGGCGATTTTCTTTCTCATAGGCATATTCTCCTGTTTTCTGGAGCATTTTTCTCTATTATTGTGGATTTTTTGATGAATTTTGAAAACTACGTGAATTATTTTATTATAACGCACACTATATTTCTATCAAACTTGTGCATTTTTTATGTAAATGAACTGTATGGTTTCTGCGAAGATTTTTCAGAAATGTATAGAATATGTAAGTTCTTCGGTATAGAGCCGCCGGGCGGCCGTTCAGACGGCCAAACCGCTGCATACCGCCGCCCCGCCGCTCATATACTTTCAGTAATTCCCCTGCAGCAGCTTAGGCGGCGGACAGACTATGAAATCATTTTCCCTATTCAGCGCTCTTACAGGCACAAGCCTCACACCCGGCCGGAGGGCCTTCCTGACCGGCACCCTTCTTTTGACCTCCACCGGCCTCATCTGCCGGGTTTTGGGCTTTTTTTACCGCATTTTCATGTCCCGGACCGTGGGGGCGGAGGGGCTGGGCCTCTACAACATGGTCCATCCCCTGTTCTCCATCTGTTTTGCCCTCTGCGCCGGATCTATCCAGACCGCCCTCTCCCAGTACATAGCCTCCCATCCCCAGAGGGGAAGGGCGGCCTTCAAGACAGGCCTTGTGATCGCACTGGCCCTCTCCTTCCTTCTGTCCTGGACCATCGCCGCCCAGGCCCCCTTCCTGGCCGAGCGGGTGCTCATGGAGCCCAGGTGCGCCCCATTTCTCCCCATCATGGCCTTCTCCGTGCCCTTTGCGGCCCTGCACGCCTGCATCAACGGCTATTATTACGGCTCCCAGAAGTCCCGCATCCCCGCCTTCTCCCAGGT
>CALWMT010000295.1 GCA_944382045.1 uncultured Enterocloster sp.
ATCTCCGGGATGTCCACATCCTCAATCATCATCTCCGCCATATAGTTCATCCAGATGGTTGCCAGCTGATTCCAGCCGGAATGCTGGATTCTTGGCTGAATCAGGTCCAAATTGTCAAAGATGCACTGGAACGCGGGCTTCTCCGCCAGGAACTGCTGTCCCTCCTCAGTCTCCAGAACGGAATTTCTGGTGGGGATGTAGCCGGTCTCCGTCGCCCACTTCATGTTCACGTCCTTGCTGCACAGGTAGGAGAGGAACTGCCATGCCGCATTCTTGGTGGCCTGGTCGTTCTTTGCAGGAATGAGAAGCACACAGCCGCCGATTTCCTGATTCTTGGTATCGCCGCCGGGCAGCCAGGACATCCCCACCTCAAAATCGCACAGGTCCACATAGGTATTGTACAGGGAGCTGGTATGAATTACGGAAAATGCCTTTCCGTCGATAAAGTTCTGCCGCATGATAGAAGAGGCATCCGTGCCGTTGGCCCAATAAATCCAGCCCTTGTCGCACCACTCCTTGAACTTATTCACCAGGCTTACGGCAGCCTCGCTTCCCAGATCTGTGCTCACCTGATCGTCATTGACAATCTTCACTCCATTATTTAAATAGAAGGTTTCAAAATACCACTGGTCCCAGCCCGGCACGACCGTTCCGTAGCGCTCCGTGGTGCCATCTGCCCCGATAACCGAGGCCTGCTCCAAAAAAGCATCCATGTCCGCGAAATTCTCGGGAATAGTAATGCCCAGCTCATCCGCCATATCCTGATTGTAGTACATGACCTGGGTAGAAATTAAGAAGGGGAGGGCCACCTGCTTTCCATCATAGCTGGAGGCATCCACCAGACCCTTTCCAAAATCATCAATCTCAAAGCCCGTGGCCTCAATGTAGGGAGTTAAATCCTCCGTCAGCCCGCCTGCGCCGTACTCCGCCACATAAGGGGTATTGGCCACCGTCAGAGCCGGAAGGCCCGTGCCCGCCGCATGGGCCGCCACCAGCGCCTCATTTACCTCCGCATAGCTTCCCACATAGACCGGCTCCACCGTAATCAAATCCTGGGAGCTGTTAAAATCATCCACTACCTCCTGAACCGTCTCGGAATACTGGTCCTCCAGGGCGTGCCACCACTGGATGGTGATAGGCTCTGTCACCTCAAAGCTTGCCGGATCAGCCGCCGGCGCCTCCGACCCACCTTCCGCCGCACCTTCCTCTGCCGTGCCTCCTGCTGCCTGCGCCTCCGTCTGCGCGCTCTGAACCGCTGCGCCGCCTGTGGAGCCTCCGCCGCTGCATCCCGCCAGCACACCGCAGCCCATCGCCGCCGTCAATGCCACTGCCAACATCTTTTTCATCGTCTTTCCTCCTGTTATGAATGTTGAAATTTGTTGAAATTTTGTTGAACTTTTTCGCTGTCAAATTATGTCGATTTGCATGCATATTTGGGTTTGTTTGCTATATGCATTTTTAAACTAGCATAATTACACATGTAATGTCAATAAACTTCTTTAATTTTTAGAATATTTTACCATATTTTTACCTGTGTTTTACAAACATGCACAAAATTTGACAGAAACAGATGTTGACCTTTTTGTTGAATAATGTTAAACTTTAGAAAAGAAAGGAGATGCCATGAAAAAGCCTACCATACGCGATGTTGCAAAAGAAGCAGAGGTATCCCCTGCCAGCGTTTCCATGATTTTAAACGGAAAAAGCCTCTCCCGTTTTTCCCAGGAAACAGTCAGCCGGGTCTATGAAGCCAGCCGTCGTCTCGGGTACAAGCCCCGGCGGCAGGAGAAGGGCGGGCGGCGGAAAGCCATTTTAATCATCTGTCCCTCCCTCACCAATCCCTATTATGCTTCCCTCGTCCAGGGCATGGAGCAGGAGGCCAAGAGCCAGGGATACACTACCATCATCTACACCACCTACTGGGACAAGGCGGAGGAGCGGGCCGCTCTTGAGCTATGCGCCGACCCGCGGATCGCCGGCGTGATTTTCTCCATGATTCCCCAGCAACGGACTCTGGCCGAGGAGGCAGCCCGGTCCATTCCCATGACAGCCGTGGGCGACCGGAATACCAACCTGGCCATTGACACCATCGACGTGTGCAACTACCAGGCCGGCTGCATGGCCGCCTCCCATTTAATACGGCTTGGGCACCGCCACATTGCCTATATTTCTACGGGCCTGAGCAGCGAGCACTCCTCCCGGGTCAACCGCTTGAGCGGCCTGGAGGATGAATACCGGCGCTCCTGCCCCGAGGGAAGCGTGATCGTTTATACCAGAGACGTGCCTGCGGAGCAGGAATTGAATGTGGTGGAGATTGAGCACACCGTGGGGTATGCTTTGGCGCAGGAATGCATGAAGAATTCTCCGGAGGTGACTGCCATAGCTGCCATCAATGATATGGTGGCCTACGGCGTGCGGGATGCGCTCCTGGACGCCGGCATGCGCATCCCCGAGGATATCAGCCTCTGCGGCTTTGACAATATTTATCCCTCCGGCTTTCATGGGATAGACCTGACCACCGTAGAGCATTCCATTGTGGAGCGCGGCAGAAGCAGCGTCCGCCTGCTGGCCGAGAAGCTGCGCGGAGAATCTGAGCTGATTATGGACGCCAATTCCATCACTCGGGTGGAATATCCCAGCCAGCTCGTAATCCGCGGCTCTACCGGACGTCCTCCCAGTACCGGGAGAACACATACCGAAACAGATAGGAGCTGACGAAGGCTCCCAGCGCAATAAATATAGGAAATAAAATCGGCAGAAGCCATGAGAGGGCGAGAAAGGCCGCATATATAACCAGAATTGTCACGGAAACCGTCAGATTTCCCACCGCCATGACAAAGGCGTCCTTTACAATCAATCCCATCGGGCGGTCATAGCGGGAAATCAGAGGAAACAGATAAAGGGAGGTAAGCAGCCAGAGCACAGCCAGACAGGCCAAAATCCCAAAGCTTATGCTGCGCCAGACCCCAGGCAGGTCCATGTGCAGGCAGGCATACAGGTCTGCCGCCAGGAATGCCCCTGATGCCAGCACAGCAAGCCATAGAAGGGTAGACTGGCGGAAATTTTTCACAAAGGCCCTCCAAAAGCTCTTCCACACATATCCCTCCTCGTCATCCGTCTGCTTTAGGGTAAACTGGTACAGCGCTGTAAATGCCGCCCCTGCAGTGACGATGGGGATAGAAAATACAAACCACAGGATGCCGATAAAAAATACATCCAT
>CALWMT010000296.1 GCA_944382045.1 uncultured Enterocloster sp.
GCGATGCCCCGCCTGATGGCTTCCTCCGTGATGGGAAATCCCCGCTCCTTCAGAATCCGGGCTGTTTTCACCGCGATCATGGCGGTTGCGGCCTGGTAGGGGGCCTCAAAGGGAACAAAAAGAAGCTCCCCCTCCTTGTCCGAAATCCAAAAGCCTCCATGGGAGGGCTCATCCAAAATCCGGTAATCCTCCCGGCTTACGGGAACGGCCGGCGCGGACAGCTCGCCTGCCCTCTCCCGGATCCGGGCGGCCGCCTGGGGCTCTGAGGCGTCGTAGACCACCGGGATAAAGGGCTTTATAATTCCTGCCTTCTCCCAGGCAATCTGGCCGATGGTATCGCCCAGGTACTGGGTGTGATCCAGGCCGATGGAGGTAATGGCGCAAGCCACCGGGGCCTCAAGCGCATTGGTAGCGTCCAGCCGGCCTCCCAGGCCCGTCTCGATCACCGCCGCCTCCACCTTTCTTCGGGCAAACAGCTCCATGGCCATATAGAACAAAAACTCAAAATAGGAGGGGTGGTCCTTTCCCCTTTCCTGCAGCCTCTTTGCCGTCTCATAGACGCGCCGGAAACTCTGGTTCAAATCCTCCCGGCCCGCCATCTGCCCGTCCAAAAGGAACCGCTCCCGCACATCCTCCAGATGAGGCGATACAAAGGTGCCGGTCCAGCATCCCGCCTCCCTTAAAATGGATGTGAGAAAGGCGCAGACGGAACCCTTTCCGTTGGTTCCCGCTATGTGAATCGCGGGAAACCGCTCCTGGGGATCTCCCATCTCCCTCAAAAAATCCTTTACCTCCGCCAGCGAATGCTTATTTTTACTCCACATGGGAATCTGTTCAATGTAGCTGAAGGCGTCCAAGGGTATCCTTCCTCCTTATTAACGGTCCTCTCTGGGGACCAGTTCCATCTTACCTTAAATTTTACCGCCGCGCAACTGCATATGAAAGACCGGTTTCGACATTTCTTCCGGTCTTACTCCCTTTTTTTTCGCACCGGCACTGGAATCTGAGCCAAAATAATGGCTCCGAACATCAACCCGCAGCCGGACAGCTCCCTTAAGGTCATGCTCTGTCCCAAAAGAATCCATCCCGCAATCAGGGAAATGCTGGATTCAAGGCTCAAAATCAGGGAGGCCACCGTAGGATTCATCTCCTTCTGGCCCACGATCTGCAAGGTGTAGCCTACTCCGCTGGAAAAAATTCCGGCGTATAAAATGGGGGCCGCCGCTGCCCTGATCTGATCCCATCTGGGCTCTTCAAAAATCACCATGGCGATGCCGGATAAAATGCCTGCCACAAAAAACTGGATGCAGGACAGCTTCACCCCGTCCGCCAGAGGCGAAAAATGGTCGATTACCAAAATATGCGCGGAAAAGAGAAGGGCCGCCGCCATCATAATCAAATCGCCCTGGTTGATTCCCTCCGCCCCTTTTGCGAAGCACAGGCGGAACAGACCAGCCACCGCCAAAAGGACCGCCCCCCAGAGGGTGACGCCCACCCTCTTTCCAAAAAACAGACCTAAAAGAGGCACGATCACAATATAGCAGGCGGTGATAAATCCGGCCTTTCCCACCGTGGTGTACTGGATGCCGATCTGCTGGGCATTGGAGGCCAGGCACAAGGCCAGGCCGCAGCAGACTCCGCCAACAGCCAGGGTCCGGCCCCCGCTCCCCCTCTCCTTTCGGCTTACGCCGGGGGAAGACTCCTGCCTCCGGTCTAAAAAGAAGATCACCGGAAGCAGCACCGCCCCTCCCAGAAAGGAACGCAGGCAGTTAAAGGTAAAGGGCCCTACATAATCCATGCCGGCGCTCTGGGCTACAAAGGCCACGCCCCAGATGGCCGCCGTCAATAACAGTAAAAGAGATTGTCTTATCTTCATCATTTTTCTAGCTGTGCCAGGCGCGCCTTCACCTGCTCCATCATCTGCGTGTATTTCTCAAGCTTCGCCCGTTCCGCCTCGATCTTATCCTGAGGCGCTTTGCTGATGAACTTCTCGTTGCCCAGCATGCTGTTGGAGCGCTTTAACTCTCCCTCCAGGCGCTTTTCCTCGTTCTTCAGACGAGCGATCTCCTTCTCCAGATCCACCAGGTCCGCAAAGGGCATATAAATGGCAGCTTTCGGGATCACGGCGGAAACCGCATCCTCGGAAATACCGCTCTTATCCGTCTGCACGGTTACATGGGAGGCATAGCCTAATGTGGCGAAGAAGTTCTTGCTGGTTTCAAAAATCTCCCGCAGCTCCTCATCCTCAGACACCACGTACACCGCAGCCTTCTTGCTGGGCGGCACATTCATAGAGGTGCGCACCCCACGGATCGCCCGAACCGCCTCTTTGATTGCCTCTGTGGCCTTCTCCTCCTGGGGGAAGCTCCATTCTGTGCGGTATTTCGGCCAGGAGGAAAGCATGATGGTTTCTTCCTCCTCCTGGAGGTTGCAGAAAATCTCTTCCGAAATAAAGGGCATAAAGGGATGAAGCAGCTTTAAGGCGTTGATCAGCACGGTTTTCAAAGTCCAGATGGCCGCTGCCTTGGTGGTATCCCCGTCATCGTAAAGCCTGGGCTTAACCATCTCGATGTACCAGTCGCAGAACTCCTCCCAGATAAAGTCGTAAACCTTCTGAAGGGCGATGCCCAGCTCGTACTTATCCAGATTCTCCGTCACGTCCTTGGCCAGGTCGTTGACTTTGGAAAGAATCCACCGATCCGCCATGGTCAGGTTCTCCAGGGTCACGCCGGACACATCCGGAGCCTTCTCAATGTTCATCATGATAAACCGTGAGGCGTTCCACACCTTGTTGGCAAAGTTGCGGCTGTTCTCCACTCTCTCCCAGTAGAAGCGCATGTCATTTCCGGGAGCGTTTCCGGTAATCAGGGTCATGCGCAGGGCGTCGGCGCCGTATTTGTCAATTACCTCCAGGGGGTCGATGCCGTTTCCAAGGGATTTGCTCATCTTTCTTCCCTGGGAATCCCGCACCAGTCCGTGAATCAGAACTGTGTGGAAGGGGCATTTTCCCGTCTGCTCAATTCCGGAAAATACCATACGGATAACCCAGAAGAAAATAATATCATATCCCGTTACCAGCACATCGGTAGGATAGAAATACTCCAAATCCTCGGTCTGCTTGGGCCATCCCAGCGTAGAGAAGGGCCACAGGGCGGAGGAGAACCAGGTATCCAGGGTGTCCTCATCCTGCTTTAAG
>CALWMT010000297.1 GCA_944382045.1 uncultured Enterocloster sp.
CGGCAGCTTTCGCGGGTGGTTAGCTGGAAGGGAAAATCAACGCTGATATAAGAGCTGTGGCCTCCCCGAAGCCGGTTAAGCACCAGGGTTACAGCCATCTTTCCCATCTCCTCCAGGGGAACGCGGATAGAAGAAAGCATAGGGGTTGTGAACTGTACATTTTCAATATCATTTGTTCCCATAAGTGAGATATCGGCGGGAATCCGGACCCCTTCGTCCAGGCAGGCCTTCAGAGCGCCGATCGCTACCATATCATTGGAGGTGTAGACAGCGGTGAGGTCAGGTGCCTGGGCAAACAGGCGCTTCATGCCGCGGTACCCCCCCTCCAGGGAGAGATATACATCATCAACCAGACAATTTGCATCCAGAGGGAGCCCGTGGGCCTTCATTGCATCAATATAGCCCTGGCGGCGCATCTCGCGGCTCCCGATAAAGCCGATTCTGCGGTGGCCGATAGAGTAAAAATAATTCACGCTGGCCTGTGCCATCTTATAACCATTGCAGACAATCTGATCACAGGACACATCCAGGAGGTTCAGGCCCACATATACGATATTTTTAAAATAAGGCGTTACATAGGCCAAATGCTGAGGATCAAAGCGGCCCAGTATGATCAGGCAGTCGGACTGCGTCTGGGATGGGAGCGTGGGAAACGGATAGCCGGAGGCGGATGCCAGGGAGGAGTAGGCACAGTTTACATGGTAGCCGTGGCGGAACGCCTCGTGCTCGATATGCTCCAGAAGCTTGGTATAAAAGGGGTCATCCTTTGTCTCCTGGGGAGCACATCCGTAGATGCAGCTGAGCGTGCGGGCCTGAGGAACCTCCAACTCCTCCTGGCTTTTCAGACGCCGGGCTGTGAGGCTGGGCATATAGCCCTGTTTTTTTGCGACAGCCCAGATCTGGCGCTTTAGGTCCTCGCTGGCCGCAGAGGTATGATCCTTGTTCAGAACCCGGGATACAGTGGAAATGGAGACGCCGACTTCTGCGGCGATATCTTTTAAAGCCATAAATGATAGCACCCCCCAAGAGTAAAATTCTACATATTAGAATAGCACGAAAAATCAAAATTGTATAGTCTAGAGAAAAAATAACGCAAAAAAGCAAACAAAAGTAAAATGTGACAAAGGGTGTATTGGAGAAAAAGTATAGATATCCCGCGATAAAAGAAGATTATCGTGAATGAATTAACAATACAAAGCAAACGTTTGGTTAAAAAATTAAGATAAAACTGCCAATTAATCTTGATTTATCAACTTAAATTTGCTATATTCACCTATAGATAGTTGAGCAATATAAGAGAAAAGAAAGCAAAAACGACGCAAAACAGGAGGCAAAAAGTGAAGCACTTTGAATTTGAGTACGGAGAAGGAACCCTGGGAGCCGATTTACCGGACAGCACAGATGTATTTATCCCTGGCCAGACCGTGCCGGATCCGCCCTATATTCCGGAGGATCAGCTGGAGGCGGCCTATAGAGAGAGCTTGGACCATCCGATCGGAATGGCTCCGGTGAAGGAGCTGGTTCACAAGGGAAGCAAGGTTGTTTTTGTCATCCCGGACCGGGTAAAGGGCGGTGAGCAGCCCACCAGCCACAGAAGGATGGCGGTGAGGTGCATACTCCAGGATCTGTATGCAGCGGGTGTGGAGAAAAAGGATATTCTTTTTATTATCTCCAACGGCCTGCATCCGAGAAGCACGGACAAGGACGCGCTGGCGATTTTCGGAAGAGAGATCTATGATGCATTCTGGAACAGCGGCCAGATTATCAGCCATGATTCTGAGGACCCGGATCATATGGTGGACCTGGGGCTTACAGACAGAGGCGACCCGGTATTCATGAACAAATACGTCTTTGAGGCGGATCTTCCGATTCTCATCGGACATGTGCAGGGAAATCCGTACGGCGGTTATTCCGGCGGATACAAGCACAGCGCAACGGGCATCACGAACTGGCGCTGCATTGCCAGCCACCATGTGCCGTCTGTTATGCACCGGCCTGACTTTACACCGGTAAACAATGGCAGCCTGATGCGCAATAAATTTGACGAGATTTCCATGAAGATGGAAGAGAGGATGGGACATCCCTTCTTTTGCTGTGATGCGGTTTTGGATTCCAAGAGCCGCCAGATCGCCATCTTCTCCGGCTATGCGAAGGAGATGATGCCGGAGTCCTGGAAAATTGCCGATAAGAGAACCTACGTGCATTGGGCAGAGAAAAAGTATGATGTATTGGTATTCGGTATGCCTCAGAAGTTCCACTATGGAGATGGCATGGGAACCAACCCGATTATGATGATGCAGGCTCTTTCCGCTCAGGTGCTGCGGTTTAAGCGTATCATGAGCGACCGCTGCGTGATCATCTGCTCCAGCCTGTGCAACGGGTTCTTCAATGATAATCGCTGGCCGTATCTGCGGGAGTGCTATGAATGGTTCCAGCACGACGAGATGAACGCGCTTCCGGATATGAACCGCCTGGGTGAGTATTTTGCCACCAAGGAGGAATACATCCGCAAGTACCGCTTTGCCAATGCCTTCCATCCCTTCCACGGCTTTTCCATGATGAGCTGCGGCCACATTGCAGAGATGAATACCAGCGCCATCTATATCGTGGGAGCAAAGGATCCGGGATATGCGAGAGGCATGGGATTAAAGACGCGTGCGTCCTTTGAGGAGGCCCTGGCGGATGCACAGAAGAAGTATCTGCCGGAGAACCCCAATATCCTGGCGCTGCCCTTGACCTTCAAGACAGCATCGGTGCATCTGGGAATGAAGGATCCGTCCCAGGACGGAATGGACGCCTACGGACACAGGCTGTCCTGATCAGCTTACGATAAATTGCGCTCGAGACAGAGCGCTTGCAATAGGAAAGGAGAAAAACATTATGAGAAAAATCTTTCATTCACACATTCTTGCAGCTGCAGGAATTGTTATGGCGGCAGCAGTAGCTATGACCGCCTGCTCCGGCTCTGAATCTGAGACCACGGCAGCAGCCGCTGCTGAGACAGCTGGAGAAGCGGCAGCAGAGGGCGGAGAGGCAGCAGAAAGCACCTCCGGCGAGACTACCTTGGGGATCGCTCCCATGCCGGAGCGCACGACCTTGAGCATCGGATTCTTCGCGGGATCTGCACACTCTATGCCCTGGTATGTGGCAGATGAGATGGGATTCTTTGATGAGCTGAACATCGACGTGGAGT
>CALWMT010000298.1 GCA_944382045.1 uncultured Enterocloster sp.
TCCAGCACCATGTACATTCGAAACCCGGAGGGCACAGCCATCGACTATCTGCTCTCCATCAACTACGACATCACCGGCCTGCTCACCGTGGACCGGTCCATCAAGGCCCTAATCGACACCGAGCCCCAGGAGGACGCAAAGAAGCCGCCGGAGCAGATTGTCCACAATGTAAACGACCTGCTGGACAGCCTCCTTGAACAGTCCGTGGCCCTGGTGGGAAAGCCTGTGGCCCTGATGAATAAGGAAGAAAAGGTGGCCGCCATCCAGTTTTTAAACGATGCGGGAGCCTTTCTCATCACCAAGTCCGGAGACAAGGTATCCAAGTACTTCGGCATTTCCAAATTCACTCTGTACAGCTACATCGATGTCAATAACCGCAAAGCTTAAAGTATGTCTCAGACATACCCCAGCTGCCAGCAAGGAGGATTTAAAAATGATTGCAAGCATCAAGTGGGCAGTCAACCACATGCCCAAAACCGAAGACAAAAGCCTGTCCCTCATGAGCCTTGAGGAAGCAGAGAAGGCCCGGGCCTTCCACAAGAGCTTCCCCCAGTATGACCGGACACCCCTGACCGCTCTGGAGCACATGGCAGAATTCCTGGGCCTTGGCAGGCTCTATGTAAAGGATGAGTCCTACCGCTTCGGCCTGAACGCCTTCAAGGTTCTGGGCGGCTCCTACGCCATGGCGCGCTTCATCGCCAAGGAGACAGGCCGGGATGTGTCAGAGCTCCCCTACTCCGTCCTCACCTCAGAGGAGCTTAAGAAGGAGTTCGGCCAGGCCACATTTTTCACCGCCACCGACGGGAATCACGGCAGGGGCGTTGCCTGGGCCGCAAATCGGCTGGGGCAGAGGGCTGTCGTCCACATGCCCAAGGGCACCACAAGGGCCCGCCTGGAGAACATCGCAAGGGAAGGGGCCCAGGTGGACATTCAGGAGCTCAATTACGACGACTGTGTGCGGCTGGCTGCCAGAGAGGCCGCCGAGACCCCCAGAGGCGTCATCGTCCAGGACACCGCCTGGGAGGGCTATGAGGAGATTCCCTCCTGGATTATGGAGGGCTACGGCACCATGGCCATGGAGGCCGGGGAGCAGCTCAAGGAGGCCGGGGATGAACGCCCCACCCACGTATTTGTCCAGGCCGGTGTAGGCTCCTTGGCCGGCGCCGTGGTGGGATATTTTGCAAACCTATATGCGGATAATCCGCCAATATTCGTGGTGGTGGAGGCCCAGGCCGCCGACTGCCTATACCAGGGTGCCAAGGCGGGAGACGGGGACATCCGCACAGTGGGCGGGGACATGGAAACCATCATGGCCGGACTTGCCTGCGGGGAGCCCAACACCATCTCCTGGGATATTCTAAAGAACCACGTTAAGGTATTCATTTCCCTGCCCGACTGGGCCGCCGCCCAGGGCATGCGCATGCTGGCCGCACCCATCAAGGGGGATGCGCCCATCACCTCCGGGGAGTCCGGAGCCGCGCCCTTCGGCGCCCTGGCTGCCATCATGACCATGGAGGAATATGCGGACCTCAAGGCAGCCATCGGATTTGACGAAACATCCCGAGTGCTGGTCTTCTCCACAGAGGGAGACACCGACCCGGAGCGCTATAAAAATATTGTATGGAAAGGATTGGAAAAATGAGTCTGGATTACGGAAAAATCAAAGAAGCCGCCAAGGGCTATGAGAAGGACATGACCCGGTTTCTTCGGGAGATTGTGAGAAATCCCGGGGAGAGCTGCGGGGAGAAGGCCCACATCGACCGCATCGCCGAGGAGATGCGCCGCCTGGAATTCGACAAAGTAGAAATCGACCCTATGGGCAATGTTCTGGGATACATGGGCTCCGGTGAAGCCCTCATCGCCTTTGACGCCCACATCGACACCGTGGGCATCGGCAACCGGGACAACTGGACCTTTGACCCCTACGAGGGCTATGAAAATGACCTGGAAATCGGAGGCCGGGGCGTATCCGACCAGTGCGGCGGCATTGTCTCCGCAGTCTACGGAGCCCGAATCATGAAGGATTTGGGGCTTCTCTCCGACAAATATACCGTGCTGGTCACAGGCACGGTCCAGGAGGAGGACTGCGACGGCCTCTGCTGGCAGTACATTATCCATGAGGACAAGGTCCGCCCCGCCTTCGTGGTGTCCACCGAGCCCACGGACGGAGGCATCTACCGGGGCCAGCGGGGACGCATGGAAATACGGGTGGACGTAAAGGGCATCTCCTGCCACGGCTCCGCGCCGGAGCGCGGGGACAACGCCATCTACAAGATGGCCGACATTCTCCAGGATGTTCGGGCCCTCAATGAGAATGACGCCGCAGATGACAAGGAAATCAAGGGCCTGGCAAGGATGCTGGAGGAGAAGTACAATCCCCAGTGGCAGGAGGCCAATTTCCTGGGGCGGGGCACCATCACTGTATCTGAAATTTTCTTCACCTCCCCCAGCCGCTGCGCGGTGGCTGACTCCTGCTCCGTGTCCTTAGACCGGCGCATGACAGCCGGGGAGACCTGGGAGAGCTGCCTGGACGAGATTCGGGCCCTTCCCGCTGTGAAGAAGTACGGAGACGACGTGACCGTATCTATGTACGAATATGCCCGTCCTTCCTACACCGGCCTTACCTACCCCATTGAGTGCTATTTTCCAACCTGGGTCATCCCCAAGGATCATCCGGTGACAAAGGCTCTGGAAGAGGCCTATGAGGGACTCTACGGCAGGGAGCGCACCGGCGCGCCGGAGACGCTTGAAATGCGCAGAGCCCGCCCCCTTACCGATAAGTGGACTTTCTCCACAAACGGCGTATCCATCATGGGCCGCAATGGCATACCCTGCATCGGCTTCGGACCCGGCGCGGAGGCCCAGGCCCACGCCCCCAACGAGAAGACCTGGAAGCAGGACCTGGTAACCTGCGCCGCTGTGTACGCTGCCCTGCCATCCATTTACTGCAAGTAAGCCTGCATACATGCCGCCTGCCGGCGGCGTAATTTTCAAAGTAAGGAGAGTAAAATCTATGAAAACATTACAGGATTATATTGATAAGCTGAACGCCCTGAATTTTAAAGAGATGTACGAGGGAGATTTCTTCCTCACCTGGGAGAAAACCGATGATGAGCTCATGGCCGTGTGGACCCTGGCAGACGCCCTCCGCTATATGCGGGAGAACAACATTTCCACCAAGGTATTTGAGAG
>CALWMT010000299.1 GCA_944382045.1 uncultured Enterocloster sp.
CGCCCCTTTTTAATAGATAATTGACCACCATCACCGTGCCCCTGTCCTTGAATGAGCCCGTGGGCATCAGACAGTCCAGCTTGAGCCGATGCCTGCAGGGACCGCTTGGGCAGGACACCAGCGGCGTCAGCCCTTCGCCGTATGTCACCGCGATATCCTCATATTTGAGCGGATAAGCCGCATCATACCTCCACATGCCGGGCCGCTCCGTCCTTATATCCTCCTTAGTGAAATGAATCTGCCTCTCTGCAAAAAGGCAGCCCCCGCAGCTGCAGCGCCAGCCTGCCTCCTCCTCGCTGTACTCCCTCTTGCACCTATTGCAGACAAACCTCATATATTTCTCCTTTTTCCGGTATCCCGGATTATTTTCTTCTCACCAGACAGCGCTTTTTATATTTTCCAAAGCGGCGCGGCCAAAATATTTAAATTTCTCATACCTGCCGTCTGCCTGTTACATCCCATCATAGCATGAAATATCCCGGCGGACAAGCGTGCATGAAGCAGAACACCTCCTGCAAAACTGCACTTGACATATGTACGAAATCGGATATAATACTTAATGTACGAAATCGGACAACGTAACATACAAAAGGGGGACTCTATGCACTATTTATCAGCAAAAAATTACACACATCTGGCCGGAGAAATCAATTCGCTTTATCACGAGGCGGCAGCAGCAGCAGGTATCTCGGACAGTGTGCAGAATATTTTATATGTGCTCTGTGAAAAACAAGGCCAGTGCCTTCAGAGCGAGATAAGCCGTCTAACCGGTATCAGCCGCCAGACCATCAATTCCGCAATCCGCAGGCTGGAAATAGATGGAATCCTCTGTCTCACCCAGGGCAGAGGGCGGAACACCATTGTATGCCTTACGGAGAAAGGGAAAGTATTTGCGGAGGAAAAGGTTCGTCCCCTGTTTGAAATAGAGAACAAAATCTGGGAAGAATGGACCGAAGACGAGCGGCAGCAGTATTTGCTGCTGACACAAAAATACCGCGATGCACTGAAAAAACATTTGACAGAACAGTTAAAGGAGTAATCAATTATGAACAGAGAAAATAAACGAAGGCTTTATGAAAAAGGCTGGTATAAAACCCACAACTGCAGCGACAGCTTTACCTGCAAGGTCTGCGGACGCCCGGTGGTGTCAGCAGGAGCCGGAAGCGGCCACCGCAATCATTGTCCCAACTGCCTTTCCAGCCTTCATCTGGATATAGAGCCAGGGGACCGGGCTGCCGGCTGCGGAGGCATCATGGACCCGGTCGGCGTATGGGTCCGCAAAAATGGAGAATGGGCCGTCATTCATCGCTGCCGCCTGTGCGGGCATCTGAGCTCCAATCGGGTGGCGGCGGATGACAATCCCATGAAGCTTATGTCCATCGCTATGCGTCCCCTTTCCCAGCCGCCCTTCCCTTTGGAGCGCATCGAGGAGATGACCGCACGGATGGGCGGTGACGGCTGCCTATGATTCAGCCATTTACCGTGAAGGATTTGGATGAATCTATGGGGAAACTCCTCCCCAAAAGGAGCATTGTAAATTCTCCTGCCCCGTGCTACAATACAAAATAATCGTCCGGGCAGCGGGCAGAGGGCGGCTGTTCCGAGCTGCCGCGAAAATGGGCCATTGATTCAGGAGGACTTGCATGACACAGGAATTTCCCAAGCCAGGGGAAGAGATTTACGGCTTTACCTATCTGCGAGGGGGAAGCATATCCATGCTGGGCGCAGAGACTGCGGAGTTTATCCACAAGGACAGCGGCGCACAGCTTTTTTATATACAAAATGATGACCGGGAGCTGGGGTTTTCCATACTTTTCCGCACCCCACAGACAGACGAGGCAGATTCCTGCCATATCCTGGAGCACCTGGTGCTCTGCTCCTGTCCCAAATACCCCAGCCGGGATATCTTTTTCGACATGGACAGCAAGAGCTATGCTGCCTTCATGAACGGCATCACAGACAATACCTACACCTGCTATCCCGTCTGTTCCCAGAGCGAAGAGCAGCTCATCCGGCTGGCAGATGTATTTTTAAGCTGCATGGAGGAGCCGGACGCCTTAAAGGAGCCCTTTTTCTTTCTGCGGGAGGGGCTGCGCCTGGAGCTTGAGGACCCGGAGGGGCCCCTGTCCCTCCACGGCACTGTTTTTAACGAGGACTGGGGCCATCTGACCGACCTTGAGGAAAATGCGGACAGCTTCACCGCCCAGGCCCTCTATCCGAATGAGACCGCTTCCCGCCTTCTGGGCCGGGCCCATCTCCATTACCGGGAGGTGTCCTGGGAAAAGGTAAGAGAAGTATTTTCCAAATTTTACCAGTATTCCAACTGTCTCATTGTGCTCTACGGGCAGATGAACTGGAGGCGGGTTCTGGACTTTCTCCACAGAGAGCATCTGTCCCGCTGTCCGATGCCGTCCCCTGCATCCAGTCCCAGGACGCAGGCCATGGCCTTCTTTTCCCAGCCGTCTGTGCCCGGCTTCCGCAGGATTGCAGGTGCAAGCCCCGCCCCAGAGGGCAGCCCGTCTGAAAATGCCTCCATCCTGGACTATGCCATCGACCTGTCCAGCCTCAGCCAGGAGGACCTGATTTTTTGGAATCTGACTGCGGATATTCTTGACAATGACGCCTCGCCCCTCCACCAACAGGCCCGGGCCGCAGGCATTCACAATCCGCTGGAGGTTTACGTTGACACCCTCCTTTCCAAGCCGTCCCTACGCTTCCGTCTTCACAATGGAGCGCCCGAGCAGGAGAAGGACTTTCTCGCCGCAGTCCGGCAGGCTCTCTCGGAGGCTGCCTCCCGCGGCCTCCCCGAGCAGCTGGTATCCGCCTCCCTAAAGGAGCACCGGCTCTGCGACGGCCTTGCCAGGGAGGGCGTCCATCTGGGTTACCAAGCGGCTCAGGATATGGGCCGCTTTTGGAGCCTCACAGGGGATATGGGCTATTTCTCCCTCTACGAGAGGGCCTTCCAGGCCTTCTGCAGGGATAAGAGCCAATCCATCATCCGCCGTCTGGCCAGGGAGGCTCTGCATCCTGCCGCCAGCGCCTTCTCCGTCACCAGCCCCAGCCCCGGCCTGGCTGAGGCCATGGAGGAGGAGAAAAATACATATCTCCGGGACACCCTTGCCGCTCTCAGCCCAGACAGACGGCAGGCGCTGATTTCCCGCACCCGGGAATTTTATGCCTGGAGCAGCAG
>CALWMT010000300.1 GCA_944382045.1 uncultured Enterocloster sp.
GTGCGGAATGCAATCCCGGTATAATGAAACAAATCATTTTCCAAATTAGTTCTCTTCCTTGCCCCCAAACCGTATTTGTAGTAAGCTATATTTAGTCTACATACATCCGCACAGGAGAAACGGCAGGAGAAGGAGCTGGAGGAGATAGCGGCCCGGAAAAAGAGGCGGTCAGCACCTTTGAGAATGTGACCAAAAACATCATTTCCGAATCTGGGATAAGAGGGAAAATACATGGGAATAGAAGAATATTTATACAATGTACTGGGCAATCAATTAGGTGAAATAAAATATAGGTATAGGGAAAGAATATTGAATGATATTAAAAACAGGATGTGTTCCTTGTTGTCAAGATGGAATCAAGAAGATTTTAGAAGAACGATTTTGTTTGTGACAGATGAAGAAGCGCTGTTTTATGAACCAGCGGCACCTAAGGATGTAAAGCGATTTGTTGTTGCGGCAATTCGGAACAGCATGCTTGAGGTGGCTGCAAGTGTAAATTGCAATGAGCTTAAGATGCGGGAACCATTATCGGATGAAAAAATAAGGATAATAACATCGAGTGCAATTTGCTATTTCAAGGAGTGCCAATTTGAAACCCTTCAGGAAGAAGCACGGAACTTGAGATATATAGATGTATATGGAGAAGCAATTCAAAAATATCCGTTGGCGTGGACAGTATTAAAACGGGCGGCGGCTGCAAATAATAGTGAGGAGGAATTTGAGAAAATCCAAGGGGCAAATCAGAGAAATATTGGAGAAGACTTTGGAATAAATACATGTAAAACAGCGATTTGTGATGGCTATAGTTTGGAATTTGATGACTATTTGAAGGAAACGCTGGGAGACGTAGTATCAGGCAGAGCAGAGATATTTTATGTAGATAGTTTTAAGGGGCTAACAAGAAACTTCGAAAAAATCCTGCATGTGCTCCAGATTGTTTTGCAGCACGAGAACGCTTTTGTAACGTGTAATTATTATATTAGTAACGGACGCATAGAAAAACGGAAAAAAATTCTAAGGGCATTTCACAGCGAAAAAGATATGTTTGATAATATGCGAAATATAAATGGCCTGCCAACCTTTTTTAGAGATGTCTTACTCAATATGATGTTATGAGAGATTCAAGCACGAAAATTTTCTCTTGCATCCAGGGTAAAAAAACAGCAGGCAGTAAAAAACATCCTCTCTGCGCATAAGAAGCGTTTCTTAATTTATGCAGAGAGGATGTTTTGCTATATGGTAATCAAGTGATAGGGTACCTGGTTCGCCGTCAGAAGCTGGGCCTCCCGCTTGTGGCAGGTAAAGATAATGATCTGGCTGTCAAAGGCCTTCACCAGCCACTTGAGGGCAGTCTTTAGCCGCTCGTCGTCGTAGAGCACGAAGCTGTCGTCAAAGATGAGGGGCATGGTGTCCGGGCCGCTCTGGACCAGCTTGGCTGCGGCCAGGCGCACGGCCAGATAGATCTGATCCATGGCCCCGCTGCTGACCTGCTCGATGGGCACCAGGCGGGTGGGCGTGTTCATGGAGATGTCCAGATTCTGGTCAATGCTCATGCTGGTGTAAATGCCGCCCGTGATGCCGGAGATCAAATCCGAGGCCGTCTTATTCAGATAGAGGCCGAAGGAATCACGGATGGAGGTGGAGAGGCTTGTCATGGTGTCCTGGGCCAGATCGATGGCGTCAAGCTCCTCCTGAAGGCGTTCATTTTCCGCCAGCACATGCTTTAAGGTCTCCGCCCTTGTCTTGCAGGAATCCAGATGCTCCAGCTTCTGCTCCAGCTCCCACTGGATCCTCTGCTGTTCCTCAATCTGGCCGGAGCAGCCCTCCTCCTTTGCCTGGAGCGCGGCGATGTCCCCGCTTAAGCGGGAGAGCGTTTCCTCGGACTGGGCCACAGCCCGGCTTAGGCGCAGGAATTCCCCCATCTTGACCTCCAGGGCCTCCATGGCCTCCGCCGAGATGGAGGAGTCCCCCAGGTGCCGGGAAAATATCTCGGAGAGCAGCTGGGCGCTTTGGTTGAGCTCTTTCTTAAGCCTCCGTCCTCTGGAGAGTCCAAGGAGGGCTGCCGCCAGAAAGACAAGGGACAACCCCGCAAGCGCGCCGCCCAGCGCAGGCAGAGGGAGGGGCAGGGAGAGATATTTTGCCGCCAGACCGGGAAAAGCCAGGCAGAGGACGCTTCCAGTCAGGCTGGCCGCCATCAGCACAAAGAAGAGCAGAGGCAGGAGGATCCGTGATTTTCTCCCGCAGGCCTCCCTGGCCCGCTGGTGATCCGCGTAGAGCGTCTTCGCATTGTCCAGATAGGAGGTGACTGAGCCGGGATCCGTGAACTGGCTGCTGAGGAGAAGCTGCCGCCCCTTGGCCGCCTTTTCCAGAAGAGCCTCCTTCTCCTTCTGCCGCTCCTCCAGCTGCTTTTTTACCTGGGATTTCTGGGAGCGGTAGGCGGTGAGCTGGTTGGCGTATCTGGGCGCAGCGATCTCCTGCTCAATTTTCCGGATCTCACCTAAAAGGGAGGCGTAGGTCCGCGCGGCCTCAGGCACCATCTGGCTCTCCACCTCCCGGCGCTGGGATTTTAAATAGGCGCTGGCCTTGGTAATATTGAGGGCCATGCTGCCGGAGGTGTTCAGATTGGCAATATAATTGCGCAGCTCTCCCACCATGCCCTGGTCCGTAGCGCATTTGAGCTGGCCAATGCTGATGGTATTTGTGTAGGCAGTCTCCGACAGGCCGCAGCGCAGCTTATCCCAGAGGGCGGGGGTGGGATTCTCCGCCTTTCCCAGGGTCTCGTTGATGATGGAAAGGCTCTTGCTTCCCTTCTGAAACCGCCGCTCAATGCGGTAGATCTGTCCATCGCATTCAATGCGCATCCGGCCCTCGTAGGTGCCGCTGTTCGTCCAGGGCTCGTATTTGGTGTAGGTGTCATTTTTGGAGGCGCGGCCCCTCTGGCGCTCAATGCCGAAGAACATGCCGCGGATAAAGGTGTGGAGCGTGGACTTCCCCGCCTCATTTTTTCCGTAGACAATGTTGAGTCCATCGGAAAAGGAGATATCCCGGTTATGAAATTTTCCAAAGCCATCAATATGCAGATCCAGTATCTTCATCGCTTCTAGCTCCTTTCATCCGTGGTGTGGAGCAGAGCGTTGACACCGTAG
>CALWMT010000301.1 GCA_944382045.1 uncultured Enterocloster sp.
AGCCGGCAGCCGGATTGGAGTCCGGAGCGCAGAAGGGAAGAACAATGGAGTTTTGGTTTGTTTTGGAACAGCTGTATACAGCCTGCGAGCAGGGACGGCTGATTGGGCGGGAGGCTATGCTTAGGACAGCAAGAGCCAGACGCTTCCCGATTTCGCAGAAGGAGATACGGGATATTTTGATTCAAATGGACGCAGAGGGAATAGCAAAGGTGACAAGGGGGCGGGGCGGGAGCCGCATTACAGAAAATGGTCAAAGAATGTGGGAAAATAGATAAAATTAACCAATTACACCAGTTTGACCATATAACCTCACAAAATAAATGAAAAAATTTCTCGTATTTCCGTCAAAATGTTTGTTAAAAAATTGGCATGTAATTTGCTTATTATAAAAGGGAAATGAAATCCATCCTTTTGGGTTTCAAAAAACTGCCGCAAGGCAGAGAATGGAGGGAAAGCGTGAAGTATAATTTCGACGAGGTCATTGACCGGGAAAATAACCGGTCGGCCAAGTACGATGAGCGGGTGAAGAAGTTCGGCACCAGCAAGGTGATCCCCATGTGGATCGCTGATATGGACTTCCGGACGGCACAGCCCATCATCGACGCAGCAAAGAAGAAGGCCGAGGAGGGAATATGGGGATATACCTCCCGTCCAGATTCTTATTACGATGCCCTGTGCGGCTGGCAGAAGCGGCACAATGGGTGGGAATTCGACAGAGGCCTCCTAAGCTTCGCCGTAGGTGTGGTGCCAGCCCTGTCTTCCATGGTAGAGATATTTACCGAGCCGGGAGACAAGGTGCTGATTCAGACTCCGGTATATTCAGAGTTTTATGATGTGACCGAGAGCTGGGGACGTCAGGTGATTGAGGCACCCTTCAAAGAGAAGGACGGAGTGTGGTCCATCGATTGGGAGGACTTTGAGAAGAAGGCAGGGGAGGCAAAGATTTTCCTGCTCTGCAGCCCGCACAATCCTCTGGGAATTGTCTGGACCCGGGAGGAGCTGACCCGGATGTGTGAGATCTGCATCGCCAAGGGTGTGCTCATCGTATCTGATGAGATTCACTCGGATCTGATTTTCCACGGGAAGAAGCATATTCCCACCGCGTCTATCTCACCGGAGATTGGGGCCCATGTAATTACCTGCATGTCGGCCACCAAGACCTTTAATCTGGCGGGACTCCAGGCGGCATCTATTCTGTTCCCCAACAAGGAGCTGAAGGCAGCCTACGACAAATTCTGGGTGAACCTGGATATCCACCGCAACAGCGCATTCAGCTCTGTGATTATGGAGGCAGCCTTCAATGAGGGCGATGAGTGGCTGGAGCAGCTTCTGGAGTACATATCTGGAAACTTTGATTTTATCCGGGATTACTGCAGGGAGCACATTCCCCAGATTAAGCCCAATGTTCCCGACGCCACCTATCTGGTATGGCTGGACTGCAGGGAGCTGGGCATGAGCAACGAAGAGCTTCGGACCTTTATGATCGAGAAGGCAGGCCTGGGATTAAATGAGGGATGGTCCTTTGGCAGAAGCCTTTCCGGCTATATGCGGCTGAATGCAGCCTGTCCCCGTGCCGTTATAAAGAAGGCGCTGGATCAGCTGGCGGCAGCTGTGTCGGCTCTGAAGTAAGATGCAATCCAAAAGCATTAAAAGAGTATTTGGAGGAAATTAGGTATGACAAACGAAAAGAAAAAAGAAGGTTTTATCCTGCGGGCGCTGGATACAGTAGAACGAGTAGGAAACGGCATGCCGGATCCGGTTACCCTCTTTATTATCCTGGTAGGGATTGTAATTGTGGCATCCGCTATCTGCGCCAGCCTGGGCGTATCTGTAACCTATCAATCCATTGACACGGCAAGCGGCCAGCTGCAGGATGTAACGGTAAGCGTAGTAAATCTGCTCTCACCGGACGGCATCCGCCATATGGTAACTACTGTAGTGAGCAACTTTACCACGTTCTTCCCGCTGGGAACCGTGTTCACCATCATGATCGGTGTTGGTGTTGCGGATGGAAGCGGATTTATGTCTGCTCTGCTGCGCAAGGTGGTTGCTGTTACCCCTAAGTCTCTGGTAACCATAGTGGTTGTGTTCCTGGGCGTTATGTCCAACATCGCTTCTTCTACCGGATATGTAGTTCTGGTGCCCCTGGGTGCTGTTGTATTTATGGCGTTTGGACGCCACCCCATCGCAGGTCTGGCTGCTGCCTTCGCCGGTGTGTCCGGCGGCTGGAGCGCAAACCTTTTGATCGGTACCAATGACCCCATGTTCGCTGGAATGTCTACGCAGGCAGCGCAGATGCTGGATCCCAATTACACGGTGCTTCCGGTTGGCAACTGGTTTTTCATGGTAGCCTCCACCTTCCTGGTAACCATCATCGGAACCATTATTACCGACCGGCTGATTGAGCCGAGACTGACTCCCTATGTGCCGGATGAATCAGAGCAGGTACAGGATATTGCTCTGAATGAGAAGCGCGGCATGCGCTGGGCTGGAATTACGGCTCTGGTTTATGTGCTGATCATGGTAGCCTTAGTGGCTCCCACCAACGGACTGTTAAGAGACCCTGAGACACACGGATTTTTAAGCTCTCCCTTCATGAGCGGAATTATCTTCTTTATGATGCTTCTGTTCCTTCTTCCTGGTCTTGCCTATGGCCTGGGCGCTGGAACAATTAAGAACGACAAGGATATGGTGGCTCTGATGACTAAGACCATCACCGGACTTTCCGGCTTCCTGGTACTGTGCTTCTTCGCCGCTCAGTTTACTTCCTTGTTTGATTATTCCAAGCTGGGAACGATTATCTCTGTAGTAGGCGCTAATGCTCTGGAATCCATCGGATTCAAGGGCCTGCCGCTGCTGATTGCCTTTGTAGTACTGACTGCGGTTGTGGATATCTTCATCTCCGTAGACTCCGCAAAGTGGGCCATCATGGCACCGATTTTCGTACCCATGTTTATGCAGCTGGGTCTGTCTCCCGAGGCGACACAGGCAGCTTACCGGATTGGCGACTCTACATCCAACATTATCGCGCCCATGATGCCCTTCTTCCCGCTGACAGTTGCTTTCTTCCAGAAGTATGATAAGAAGGCGGGAATCGGAAGCGTTATCTCCACCATGCTTCCCTACTCCCTGGCATTCCT
>CALWMT010000302.1 GCA_944382045.1 uncultured Enterocloster sp.
GCCATAACCGCAAGATCCGCCATCCCGTTCGTCAAATAGTCCTTCGCCACCGAGGCATTCCCATCAATGGTGCTGATAAAGATATTTGGGTGCAGCTTTCGGAAGGCAGGCAGTATCTCTGTAGAAAACACGGGAAGCAGGCAGGTATTGTAAATCATCGTAATGCTTTTCCGCCCGGACACCCGGAGCTTCCGTATATCGTCCATAGCCTTCTCATATATGCTAAGGGCAGACCGGGCGCCGTTCACATACACCTTTCCCGCATCTGTCATCACCATCTCATTTTTTTCTCTCAGAAACAGCTTGGTGTCCAGCTCGCTCTCTAATTTTTTGAGCTGCCGGCTCAGGGCCGGCTGGGTTATCAGAAGCCTGTCCGCCGCCTTGGTCAGGGATTTTTCTTCGGAAATAGCAATCATATACTCCAAAATCTGTGTATTCATATCACAAGCTCCCTTCCCCGTCAAACTCCCTTTGTATTTCCCTTGCAGAATCATTCACCGCAGGGACATACAGGGGATTTTCTACATCGCGGCGGATCACCAGATACGCCAGATATCTCTCCGCCCTTGACATTTTCCGATTCTTCTGATGGAGAATGCAGAGGCTCATATAGTACCTTGGCCGAATAGAAAAGCAGACCATCTCCCCGCTGTTTTCCGGTATGGCGGAGCGCGGAAGAAATCCCACCCCTGCCCCCTGACGGATCATATTGCTCAGCACTAGATTGTTGTTGGTTTCAAAGACAACCGTTGGACGTATCCCGGCCTTGTCTAAAATGCTGTCACTGATCGCCCGCACCGTTGTGCCCGGCGCCAGCAGGACGAAGGGGGAGTCCGCAGTCTGGTCCACATCAATTGATGCCAGAGGTTCCCCTGGCGGCGCTGCAAAAGACGCCAGGCGGTGAAAAGCCGGTACGCCCAGAACAATCTCCTCTCTGGAAATAATAATATAGTCCACATCCGGATCCTCTGTGTCATAGCAGGTCCCAAGCGAGCAGTTTACCTCCCCATTCTTCACAAGCTCCCGAAGCTCCTTCATATAGGCCTCCCGAATACTGAGCTTGATATCGGGAAACACGCGGGAAAACTGCGGAAAGATCTGCGCCACCATGATGGATCCCCGCAGAGGCGTGGCGCCGATGACAATTGTCTCCTCCGGCTCGTGGGTGAGCCGGTGAATGGTCTGATATGTCTGCTCCTTTACATTCACAATACGCCTGGCGGCATCCAGGCAGATCCGGCCCGCAGGGGTTGGAAGCATCCGCTTGTGGTCCCTCACAAACAGGTCCGCTCCCAGCTGTCTCTCCAAGCCCGCCAAAAATGCGCTGAGCGTCGGCTGTGAGACTCCCAGCCGCCTGCCCGCCCCAGAAAGGCTCCCCTCCTGCGCAATTGCGATAATATACTCCAAATCCCTTACATCCACCAGCGCTCCGCCTCCCCTCTCTCCAGCCAAAAATCCATCTCCTCTGCTATTATCATATGGGCTGAGCGGACGGATGTCAACGGAGTTCCATAGTTTTTTGTTATAACATGTATAGGAGCATCTGGGTTGTCCCCCTGTCATAAACACCCTATAATAGGACACATCAGAGAACGCAAAAGGTAATTTGCACAATCCTGGCGGCCAATTTTCATGAGGGAGAGAGGCAGGTAACGCTTTTGCCATTCCAACTATTATATGGAGGTATATGCCAAATGAATCCGCAAATGATAATTGTACTATGCATTCTGGCTTTTATGGTCGTCATGCTTCTCACCCACAAGCTCCCCTACGGCGTCACCGGCATGATCTGCTGCGTGCTCTTTGTCCTTACGGGCGTGGCTGACTTAAGCACCGCCTTCTCCGGGCTTTCCAGCAGCACCACCATCCTGGTTGCACCCATGATTGTAGTCGCAAGTGCGCTGGGAAAGACAAGCCTGGTGCGCCGGCTCCGGGCGGTTATGGACCGGCTTCAGGATAAGAACGGCTTTCTTCTCGTTCTGGCCCTGTGCCTGGTCACCATAGCCCTCTCCCAGCTCATGGGCCAGATTGCCTGTATTTCTGTAATGCTGATGTTTGTGCAGACCCTGGACGATGAGAGCGAGCTCTCTCCCGCCCGCATGCTCTTCCTGGTCGCCACCATCAACTGTATCGCCACCTCAAAAATCCCCGTCGGAATGGGGGCCACTATGCCCGGCACCATCAACTCCTATTACAGCGGCATGGTGGAGGCAGAAAACCTGCTCGCCATCACGGATTATTTTAAAGCAGGCATTCTTCCCTTGATTGTCGGAACGATTTATTGTATATTTGCATATAAGCTGATTCCCAATGGCGGAATCGACAAATCCCAGGTGCGGGAGGTTAAGGAGCAGGAGGCCATTTCCCGGCGGGATGAGCTCATCATCTTCGGTGTATTTGCGGTTGTCATGGCCGGCTTCATGTTCACCAACCAGCTGGGCAGCGATATTACCAATGTGCTCCCCGCCGCCGGTGTTCTGGCCTTTATCCTGTTAAATGTAATGCCCTTAAAGGAAATCCTGACCATTCTCACCAGCGATATGGTATGGATGATTGCCAGCATGAGCGTAATGTCCACGGTTCTCGGCTCCACCGGCGTGGGCGAGCTCATCGGCGAGACGGTGCTGGCCATCCTTGGAGGAAATCCCAGCGGCCTCTTCGTCACCATTGTGTTCTGTGTGGTCTGCACCATCATGACCAACTTTCTTTCCAATATGGGAACCATGGCACTCATGAGTCCCATCGCGGCGGCCACCGCCCTGGCAGGAGGCATGAATGTGAAGGCTGTGGTTCTCACCTGCTGTGTGTCCGCCTGGTTCGCAATTGTCATGCCCACAGGATGCTCCGGCGCCATGATGGCCTTCGGCATCGGCAATCACAACGCCTTTAAGCTCATGCGCTTTACGCTGCCGCTGGTCCTCCTGCTGATGATCTCCCTGATCATCGGAATTAACCTATTTTTCCCCATCTACGGATAGAAAGGAGCGTACCGCTTATGAAATGTACCATTGATCCCGGGTTTAAGAAGAAAACCCTGACATTGATCGACAATATTGTCTTTTCCACTGTAAAGGATCTGGAGGGAAAGCCTCTGGAGCTCAAAATGTCCATTCTTCTGCAGAATGGAAACAGCGAAATGC
>CALWMT010000303.1 GCA_944382045.1 uncultured Enterocloster sp.
CTCCGTGATGGTAAAGCTCACCATCTGCAGGGTGCTGCTGGCAAAGATCTCCTGCAGGCGCGCCCAGTCAGCCGCAGCCTGGCGGTCCACTGTGAGGGACTCAGCCAAGCTTGCAATCACAGTCTTCTCAATGGTTCCGTTTGCCTTGAGCGTTACCAAGAGGCTTAAGTCATCCTGGGGCTGGTATGCCTTCTTGATGATCTCATAATCATAGCCCTCCGCCACAACGATGCCCGTCTTCTCAATGCCCTCGTTCAAGAGCTTCTGCTGCAGAGCCGCGGGAAATGCGCGGAAAATGTTGCCCGCTCCAAAGTGAATCCACTGGGGAGCCTCCTTCGTCGCCGCCTTCATGGCCTCCCGGTCAAACCTCGGCAGCTCAATCCCTGCCTTCTCCCACTGCTCCCTGTTTTTCAGTTCGCTGTCCAATAAATGCATAGCTTTTCCCTCCTGTTTCCATTTCACAGTTTCAGC
Organism: uncultured Enterocloster sp.; assembly: GCA_944382045.1. Classification (GTDB taxonomy): domain Bacteria; phylum Bacillota; class Clostridia; order Lachnospirales; family Lachnospiraceae; genus Enterocloster. The sequence goes on from CALWMT010000303.1 coordinate 472, forward strand.
TCCGGCGCTGCCGGATCCCCATCTGCTTCTTATAGTTGTATCTTACCACCGGCACTCGAAATAATCCATATCCCTTTTTGCCCATTACATTGTAAAAGTTGCGCTCCGGTTAATTTTGTAAGAATCCTTACGCTTTATTACCCTTTTCTAAACCCTATTGACCCTGGAGCCAGTCCAAGCCGTAGAGTAGGGCTGTGCTCAAGAACAGCGGTGCCTGAACACATTTCAAACAAGGAAAGGAGCATTTTAGAATGAAAAAGAATGTAAAACGTATATTGCTTCCGCTGGCTGCTGCAGCAGCCACCGCCGGGCTCTCCATGGTGTCCCTCGCCGCCACTGGATGGGTGATGGAAAATAATGAGTGGTGCTATTATAACGCTGGAGGCGATAAGGCCACGGATGTATTTAAAAAATCAGGAAACAACTGGTTTTATCTTGACTCCGACGGCAGAATGGCAAGAAGCTCTCTGATCGAGCAGGACGACAACTATTACTATGTAAATTCTGTAGGCGCTATGGTCTCCAATGAGTGGCGGGAGGTTCCAAATGAGGACGGCGGAGGTGATGAGCCCGATACCTGGTGGTATTACCTCCAGTCCAACGGAAGAGCTGTCAAGCATTCCGGCAGCAGCAATAGTGTAAAAATCGTCACGCTTCCCACCGCCTCCGGCGATGCCAAATTTATTTTTGACGAGGAAGGGCATATGCTCTCCGGCTGGATCAGCGAGGATGGAGAAATGCTCACGGACGAGGACGCCTGGCGGGAGGGCATGTATTACTGCGACCCTGAAAATGGCGGGCGGCTGGTCACAAATAGCTGGAAATATCTGGAGGCTGAGGATGATGACAACGACGACCGTGAGGGGGACGGCTATTGGTTCTACTTCCAGTCCAACGGCAAGAAGCTGGCTGACAAGGACAGCCGGAAAATCAATGGCCGCAAATACCGCTTTAATGAGTACGGGGCCGCGGAATTTGACTGGTTTGCGGATCCTGCTCTCGCCAGCAGCGCCAATGGCGGACGGTATTACAGCACAGAGGAGCAGTGCTGGCTTGCCACCGGCTGGTTTAAGGCCATCCCTGACGAGGATATCGACCCGGAGGGATACGAGGACGATGAGGAATATTGGTACTACGCAGATTCCAGCGGGGAGCTTGCCGCCGCTGAGATCAAAACTATAAAGGGGCAGAAATACGGCTTCGACCCCTACGGGAAGATGCTCCGCGGACTGTATGCCATCACCTTTGAGAAGGACGGAAGAACCATCGCTGAGGCCCGTGAAATCGAGTCAGAGGACGAACTGCCCGGAGAGGATGACGATGAATATCTGTACTTCTTCGGCGACTCTCCCAAGGAGGGAGCCATGAAAACCGGCACCGCCGCCCTGGAGATTGACGGGGAGCGCTATTCCTACAAATTCTACACCTCCGGCAGCAAAAAGGGTGCCGGCGTAAATGGCATCGACGATGACTGCATCTACATCCAGGGCCGGCGCATGGAGGCTGAGGATGGAACGAAATACGAGCCCTTTGAATACAAGGGAGAGGAATATCTGATCAATACATCAGGAAAAATCATGAAAAACAAGAAAAATATCAAGGATGCGGACGACGTCTACTACTGCACAGACAAAAAGGGAATCATCACTTACACGGGAGATGAAAAGCAGGAAAAATAATGTGTTCAGCTCTCCTGTCTTCTGCCTGCATTCATCCGCATATACAGCAAGGGGCTGCCGGTTTCCGGCCAGCCCCTTGCTCGCGCTTTCTAAGTGCCTGTCACATTCATCACCTGAAAATGCCGGCACCAAATTTTCCTATATTTTCCTGGGGAAATCCTCCTCCCATATCGTTTATTATTATAACCAGGCCTTCTGAACGGCTGTATCTGAATAACCAGAAAAGGGGCTTCTGTCCAATGATCACATATGAACCATTTTGGAACACACTGAGAAACTCCGGTGAATCTACCTATACGCTGATCCGCTTTCACAAGTTCTCCAGTGCAACCATCGAACGTCTCCGCAAAAATCGTCCCCTGAATACCACTACCTTGAACGACCTATGCCGAATTTTAAACTGCAGCATCTCCGATATTCTCGAGTACCGCCCCTCCAGCAGAGATCAAATTCTCTAAACCCATCAGAAAAATATTACAGCTTAAACCGCTTCTCCACACTCTTCCGGGAAAGGCTCTTTTCCTGGTACTCCAGCAGTATAGCCGAAGTCTCCGTGTCCTCCCATACATTGTCTCTGCTTTGCATGTATCGCACGTAAGCGCCTAAAAGACAGGCGCTAAGTGCTCATAACGAAAAAGAGGCTTCTGTCTTCCAGAAGCCTCCGTGGAGATAGTGGGATTCGAACCCATGACCTCTTGCATGCCATGCAAGCGCTCTCCCAACTGAGCTATACCCCCATATCCAGCCGCATCACTCACACGCGACTGTTATATACTACCATAAGGATTCAAAAAAATCAAGTGGTTTTTAAAATTTTTTGTAACTGTTCAGGGCGGCGGGAAAACAGGGCAAAAACTGGCGTTAAGCTCGCTTATAAGCATGCTTTTGCCCCTGTTTTCACATCGGAGGAACCTCCGATGCTTCTTGTCCGGCCATTGGCCGGGCAAGAAGATGCGCCGTCCTGAA
>CALWMT010000304.1 GCA_944382045.1 uncultured Enterocloster sp.
GCATCCACAATATTGATAATCGCATCCGGATGCTCATTTCTCACATAGCTGCTGGTGATGCTCTCCTCAGAAGTAAAGGGCGACATGGAATAGGCGCCGGGCAGATCCACCGCCACCAAATTCTCCGTTCCGTCATAATAGCTCTTCTTAATCAAGCTCTCCTTTCTCTCCACGGTAACGCCTGCCCAGTTGCCGACCCGCTCATTTCTGCCGGTCAGCGCATTGTACATGGTCGTCTTGCCGCTGTTGGGATTTCCTGCAAAAGCAATCCTCATACCTTACGCCTCCATTCATTTTTGATTAGCTTGCCCTAATTTAAATTAGTTTTCGCTAATTCATTGGTTTAAAAAAATAGTGAGAAACTCACCATTTACTTGCGCGCAGCGCCCCTCTGCCCGGCGCAGGAACCAATCGCACATTTGGATGCGGCGGAAGAAAGGCCTAAAGCCGCCTCCCGCCTCCTGCTCCGTTTTGAACCGCTGCGCTTATATTGAAATAGCTTGCGCTAAATCAGTATCGATATTGTACCTCCCATCCTTGATGGACACCACGCAGCCGCCCTTCAAATGGGAGACAACCGTAATCGGCTCCCCGCTGTAGCAGCCCAGAGAAAACAGAAAAGACTGCAGCTCCTCATCGTCAGCAGTAATGTCCTTAATGGTGTAAACCTCGCCTTCCTTGGCGTCTAACAGTGTCATTTTATCAAATCCTTCCGGCCTCTTTAGTGGATGCGCCGCCTGCACGGCTCTCTGCCCCGTGTAGCCGCTCCATCCCTCCAGCCATGAATAAGTTTAAACTAACTAACTTCATTTGTCAATACCTAACTTCATTTTCTTTTTCCGTCTTGGCGGCTGGCAGTATATTTGTCATATTTCGCAGGCTGAGCCCCACTGTGGATGCATTGTGCAGAAAGGCCGAGGTTGAGGGCGCCATCACGCCGCCTATCCCCAGGAAAATGAGTCCCAGGTTGAAGCCGATCACGAAGCGGTAGCTGCCGTGAATCCGGCCCATCAGCCCCTTGCTGATGGCCTTAAGGGTCGTAAGCTGGCGCAGGCCGTCCCCGGAAATCGTGATGTCCGCAATCTCCCTGGCAATTTCCGCTCCCTCACGGATGGCGATTCCCGCATCTGCGGCGGAAAGGGCCGGTGAGTCGTTGATGCCGTCCCCCACCATAATCACCTTGTGTCCCGCCCGCTTCTCCTGCTCCACAAAATTCGCCTTGTCCTCCGGAAGCACCTCAGAGAAATATTTATCCACGCCCACACGGGCCGCAATGGCCCTGGCTGTGCGCTCGCTGTCCCCGGTCATCATGACGATCTGCCGGATTCCCAGCTCCTTAAGCTCCTTTATCACACCGGCCGCCTCCTCCCGCAGGGGATCCTCGATGAGGATCACCGCCGCCAGCTCGCCGCCGATAGCCAGATACAGGTGGGAATACTCCGTGGGAAGGGCTTCAAAATCTGCCTGCCGGCCTGGGGGAATCACCGCCTTTTCGTCCTCAAATACAAAATGGTGGCTGCCGATAATCACCCGCTCCCCGCCCACATAGGTGGCGATGCCGTGGGCCACAATATAGTCCACCCGGGAGTGCATTTCCTCATGGACCAGCCCCCGCCTTCGCGCCTCGCCCACAACCGCGTTTGCCATGGAATGGGGGAAATGCTCCTCCAGGCAGGCGGCAATCCGCAGAAGCTCCTCCTTCTTCATGCCGTTAAAGGAAACCACGTCCGCCACCCGGGGCTTTGCCTTTGTCAGCGTTCCCGTCTTGTCAAATACAATGGTATCCGCTTCTGCCACGGCCTCCAGATATTTCCCGCCCTTCACCGTGATGTGATGACTGCCTGCCTCCCGCATGGCGGAGAGAACAGCCAGGGGAATCGAGAGCTTCAGGGCGCAGGAAAAGTCCACCATGAGCACAGAAATCGCCTTCGTGATATTCCGGGTGAAAAGCCAGGTAAGAATGGTCCCGCCGAAGCTGTAGGGCACCAGGGCATCCGCCAGGGTGGCCGCCTTCCCCTCCACGGAGGATTTTAATTTCTCCGACTCCTCAATCATGGTGACAATGCGCTCAAACCGGGTGTCTCCCGCGGCCTTTTTCACCCGGATGACAATCTCTCCCTCTTCCAGGGCAGTTCCCGCGTACACATAGGCTCCCGCCCCTTTTTTCACCGGGAGGGATTCGCCGGTCAGGGATGCCTGGTTAATCATCGCCTCGCCGGACTCCACCACACCGTCCAGGGGAATGACGGTCCCCACATGGACGACTATCAAATCCCCTTCACGGACAGCGGGCAGGGGCACCAGAATCTCCGAGTCCTCTGTTTTCAGCCACACCTTGTCGATGTTGAGCGACATGCTCCGGGCCAGATCGCCCACGGACTTCTTGTGGGTCCACTCCTCCAAAAGCTCGCCGATGCTTAAGAGGAACATGACGGATCCCGCTGTGTTGAAGTCCCGCCGCAGCAGGGAAACCCCGATGGCTGCGGCGTCCAGTACCTCTACCTCCAGGCGCCGGCCCATGAGGCAGCGCCCTCCCTTTGCCAGATAGCGGGCCGCCTGCACGGAATTCACAGCTGCCCGGACGCCGAAAGGGAGAAACAGCTTTGTAAATGCCCGCAGAAGAAGCTTTCCCACCAGACGGCTCTTATACTCCGCGTTCAGGGCCCGGCCTGTGTTGGCCGGAACCATTCCGCTTACCCTTTCATCCGCGTAGGAGAAGCGCTGTACGGCCTTAAGCAGAGCCGCCCGGTCCCCCTCATAGGCCACCGCTGCATCTGCGGTGAGCTCATAAACCCTGGCGCTCTTCACCCCTGGAAGAGCCGCCAGATAATACTGTAAAATATCGGCCTGGCGGATGGTCATCCGCCTCTGGCACAGATGGATGCGGATCCTGCCCCGCATTTCGTGTTTGATGATAAATTTCATAATCAATTACCTCGCAAAACAGAAAGAAGGCCCGGGGAAATTGTCCCCAGGCTGTCTATGTATCGCTTACTCCTGCGAGCCTTCCGCTTCCCCGGAAGCCTCCCCGTCCTCCGCAGCGCTCTCGTCCTCGAACACTTCTGTGGCCCGTTTCTCGTTGATATCCTTGGCCTCTGCGAGAATGTCC
>CALWMT010000305.1 GCA_944382045.1 uncultured Enterocloster sp.
CCATCAATCCGCGCATGCCGGCAAGCTGCTTGATCTGCTTGTCAGAGCCGCGGGCTCCGGAGTCCGCCATCATATAAATATTGTTGTATTTGTCGAGTCCGGTCAGCAGGTCATGGGTCAGCTGCTCATCCGTGCTCTTCCAGGTCTCAATAACCTCCTTGTACCGCTCCTCCTCAGTAATCAGACCGCGGCGGTAGTTCTTGGCAATCTGGTCCACCGTAGCCTGGGCCTCCTCGATCAGCCTGGGCTTGCTCTCCGGAACGGTCATATCGGAGATGGAAACAGTCATGGCGGCCTTGGTAGAATACTTATATCCAATGGCCTTGATATCGTCCAGGGTCACAGCTGTCTGGGTTGCGCCGTGGACGTTGATTACCTTTTCAAGGATCTGCTTTAGCTGCTTCTTGGCGACATGGAAGTCTACCTCCAGCTTCAGCTCATTTCCCGGGATGCTTCTGTCAACAAATCCCAGGTCCTGCGGAATGATCTCGTTGAAAATAAAACGGCCGATCGTGGACTCAATAATCCCGCTCTTCACGGTTCCATCGGGCATGGTCTTGGTCACACGCACCTTCACGCGGGAGTGAAGCGTAGCCTCCTGGTTCTCATACGCCAGAATCGCCTCATTCACATTGCGGAAGATCATTCCCTCGCCCTTCACGCCGGGACGCTCCTGGGTCAGGTAGTAGATTCCCAGAACCATATCCTGGGAGGGAACCGCCACAGGGCCGCCGTCCGAAGGCTTAAGGAGGTTGTTGGGACTCAGCAGAAGGAAGCGGCACTCCGCCTGCGCCTCCACAGACAGCGGAAGATGGACTGCCATCTGATCTCCGTCGAAGTCTGCGTTGAAGGCTGTACACACCAGGGGATGCAGCTTAATTGCCTTGCCCTCCACCAGAATCGGCTCAAAGGCCTGAATGCCCAGTCGATGCAGCGTAGGCGCACGGTTCAGCATCACAGGATGCTCCTTGATCACATCCTCCAGCACGTCCCACACCTCAGACTGCAGGCGCTCCACCATCTTCTTGGCGTTCTTTATATTGTGAGCCGTTCCGTTGCTCACCAGCTCCTTCATAACAAAGGGCTTAAACAGCTCAATAGCCATCTCCTTGGGCAGGCCGCACTGATAAATCTTAAGCTCCGGCCCAACCACAATAACAGAACGTCCGGAATAATCCACACGCTTGCCCAGAAGATTCTGGCGGAAACGTCCCTGCTTGCCCTTTAACATATCGGACAGAGACTTTAAGGCGCGGTTTCCAGGGCCTGTCACAGGGCGGCCGCGCCGGCCATTGTCGATCAGGGCGTCCACCGCCTCCTGAAGCATGCGCTTCTCGTTGCGGACAATGATATCCGGTGCGCCCAGCTCCAGCAGTCTGGCCAGACGGTTGTTTCGGTTGATAATTCTTCTGTACAGATCATTCAGGTCTGAGGTGGCGAAGCGGCCGCCATCCAGCTGTACCATAGGACGGATGTCCGGCGGAATCACTGGAATCACATCCATGATCATCCATTCAGGGCGGTTGCCGGAGCGGAGAAACGCCTCCACAACCTCCAGTCTCTTGATGATTCTGGCTCTCTTTTGGCCTGTGGAATCCGCCAGCTGCTTTCTCAGCTCTGCAGAGTCCTTCTCCAGATCGATGGCCTTTAAGAGCTCCTGAATCGCCTCAGCGCCCATTCCCACGCGGAATCCGCCTGTGCCGCCGTATTTTTCTACCTCCTCCCGGTACTCCTTCTCGGAAAGCACCTGCTTATACTGCAGGCTGGTGGAGCCGGGATCCAGCACAATGTAGGAGGCAAAATACAGCACCTTCTCCAGTGTTCTGGGAGAAATGTCCAAAATCAATCCCATCCGGCTGGGAATTCCCTTAAAATACCAAATATGGGACACGGGAGCGGCCAGCTTGATATGGCCCATGCGCTCCCTTCGAACGCTCGCCTTGGTCACCTCTACGCCGCAGCGGTCACAGATGACACCCTTATAGCGTATCTTCTTATACTTTCCGCAGTGGCACTCCCAGTCCTTGCTGGGTCCAAAAATCCGCTCGCAGAACAGTCCGTCCTTTTCCGGCTTCAAGGTCCTGTAGTTGATGGTTTCCGGCTTCTTCACCTCGCCGTGGGACCACTCCAGAATCTTTTCGGGGGAGGCCAGGCCAATCTTAATGGCGTCAAATGTCATTGGATGATAAGTTTCATTTGTCTCTGGCATGCGCGTTTACTCCCTTCTATTATTCGTCTTCACCATCCATGGGATCACCGAACAGGCCGTCGTCTGCGGGATCCTCATCCTCGGTGTACTCGTCATTTACCTCCGGCTCATCTACAGAAACCAGCTCATTGTTCTTGAACTCCTGCTCCTGGTAGCCGTAGTCAGAATAGTTCTCATCTGAGCGGTAGCGGCGGTCGCCCTCCAGCATTGCGCGAAGCTCCGTATCGCCGTAGTCGATATTCTCCGTCATCTCCACTTCGGTTCCATCATCCCTGAGAACCTGCACATCCAGACCAAGGGACTGCATCTCCTTAAGGAGCACCTTGAAGGACTCGGGAACACCCGGCTCAGGAATGTTCTCGCCCTTGATGATGGCCTCGTAGGTCTTCACACGGCCCACCACATCATCGGACTTCACCGTCATGATCTCCTGCAGGGTGTAGGATGCACCGTAGGCCTCCAGAGCCCACACCTCCATCTCTCCGAAGCGCTGGCCGCCGAACTGGGCCTTGCCGCCCAGAGGCTGCTGGGTAACCAGAGAGTATGGGCCGGTGGAACGGGCATGGATCTTATCATCTACCAGGTGATGCAACTTCAGATAGTGCATGTGTCCGATGGTAACGCGTCCATCGAAGAACTCGCCCGTACGTCCATCTCTCAGGCGCACCTTTCCGTCACGGCTGATGGGAACCCCCTTCCAGAGCTCTCTGTGCTCCAGATGGCTTCCCAGGTAGTCCATAACCTCAGGACGCACCTTATCTCTATATTTCTCCTCGAACTCTTCCCAGGAGGAGTTCACATAATCGTTTGCCATCTCCAGGGTATCCTGGATGTCATTCTCCGCCGTCCCCTCAAAAACAGGGCTCGAGATATTACAGCCCTGTGCCTTGGCTGCCAG